>CAZBCJ010000012.1:0-19640 GCA_964490545.1 uncultured Flavobacteriaceae bacterium
GATAGTTGTAGATTAGAACTAATGTTTTTTAAAAAAAAATTATGAAAAAAACATATATACTATTTTTTATCTCTATTATTTTATTTAGCTGTTTTGAAGACAGTGATGATAATATAGTATTTGCAAGTAACATAAATGATTTTGTTTGGAAAGGTATGAATGCTACTTATCTCTACAAGCAAAATATAGAAGATCTCGCTAATAACAGGTTTTCATCATCAGAGGAATATGCTGATTTTTTAAATCTATTTGAAAACCCTGAGGATCTATTTGAAAGCCTAATTTATCAAAGAGAGACAATAGATAAATTTAGTTTTATAGTAGATGACTATATTGCCCTTCAACAACACTTAAGTGGAATTTCAAATAGTAATGGTATGGAATATGGTTTGAGATATGCGCCAGGAAGCAGCTATGATATTTATGGATATGTCAGATATGTTCACCCAAATACCGACGCAGAAGAAAATAATATTCAAAGAGGAGATGTATTTAATAAAATTAATAATACACCTCTGACAATTGATAATTACTCAGATCTTTTGTCTTCTGACAGCTATACAGTTAATTTTGCTAATTACTTAGATCAAAATACTTCAGAGACATCTGATGACCAAATAATATCTAATGACATAAACATTGAACTAAACAAAGTTTCATATGAAAAAGATCCAATTTATATTTCATCGATAATAGAGACTCAAAATCAAACTGTAGGCTATCTAATGTTTAATAGATTTATTGGAGATTATAATGATGAATTAATTAGTGTTTTTTCAAATTTTAAATCTAATAATATTAGTGACTTAATTCTAGACTTAAGATATAATCCTGGAGGTTCAGTACATACTTCTATACTACTCTCAAGTTTAATTACGGGACAATTTACTGGCGAAATAATTAGTACAGAACAATGGAATGATGAAATTCAAGCTTATTATCTTAATAATGACCCTGAATTTTTAATTAATCGATTTATTGGAAATAGCAATAGTTTAAATTTAAGTCGTGTCTTTATTATAACAACTCAAAGTACAGCATCAGCAAGTGAACTGGTTATAAACTGCCTAGATCCTTATATAGATGTTATTCATATTGGAACTAACACCTATGGAAAATACCAAGCATCTGTTACATTATACGATTCTGAAAGTTTTACTCTTGATGGTGCAAATCCAAATCATACATATGCACTTCAGCCTCTTGTTTTAAAAACTCTAAATTCTATAGGCAATACCGATTATTTTAATGGTCTAGATCCTGATATAATTCTTGAAGAAAATACTGCCAATCTTGGAGTTTTAGGAGATGAAAATGAGCCTCTTCTTGCTCTTGCATTGCAACAAATAACATTAGATAGAAAAGTAATTGATATAATTAATCCTATTGAGCTTATTGATGACAGCAATAAATTTGAATTATTACAGAAAGAGATGTATATTAACCTAGAGAATGGTTTTTTTAAAAAAAATGAAAATATAAATGAATTTTAAAAAATTTTCAAAGAGAGAGAGAATTCTATTATTATTTATAATTTTTGCTGCAATTATAAGATTAATGCCACATCCTCCAAATTTTGCACCTATAACTGCAATGGCTCTATTTGGTGGTTTGAATTTTCAAAACAAAAAACTAGCATATTCTATCCCACTTCTAGCAATGATAATATCTGATTTATTTCTCGGATTTTATTCTATATCAATTTTTGTCTACACTTCATTTATAGCTATTACATTTATAGGAACTGTGATTAATAAAATTAATCTATCTAATATATTTTTAAGCAGCATATTGTTTTTTATAATAACTAATATAGGGGTTTGGATTCTGGGTTATCCTTTGACTCTTGAAGGACTTTTAACCTGTTTTACCCTAGCAATACCATTTTTTGGATATGCCTTAGCAGGAGACTTATTTTTCAGCCTATTATTTAAGTATGGCTTTAAAGCAGTAGAAGAAAATTATCTAATTCATTCAAATTAGTCTTCTAAAAGAGGTTTCTCAATTTCCTCAGAAGCAACATTTAATTTAGAGTTTCCAGATGATATTTTAATAACATCTTTATCTATCTTTTTAAATTCCTTAGTACTATCATTATAATGGTTAACTGCTGTTCCTAGGGTATTTCCTAGTTTATCATGATAAGTTTTATAAGCATTTAAGTGTGCAGATAATTTTTCAACGTTCTTCAATATATCATTAATAGAATCCTCTACCTTTAGATTATGTAGTGCTTTTACAGTAATCTGCAGCATTGGAAACAAACTCATAGGAGATACTATCATTACTTTTTTTGTATAAGCATATGAAACTAAATCTCTCTGATTTATTTTTAAAGTTCCTACTCTACTATTTAACAAATCTTGATATAAACCATCAGCAGGTATAAACATATATGCATAATCAGTAGTATTTTCATTAGGTCTAATATACTTGGCTGTTTCATCAATTCTACTTTTAATGTCAGATTTAAATTTCTTCTCCAAGTCAGCTAGCTCATCTTTATTTGAACATTCTATCATCTTGTTGTAATTATCAAGAGAAAATTTTGCATCAATTGGAATTATATATTCACCTACTCTAACAATAGCATCTACTGCCTCTTTGTTTTTAAATGAATGCTGCATTTGAAAAAGTTCAGGTGGGAGCACATTTGCTAATAACTTATCTAACTGTATTTCACCCAGGACTCCTCTTTGTTTCTGATTTCCCAAAATCTTTTCTAGAGTCTTCATTTGATTGGCAAAACTTAAAACTTGTTCATTGGTCCCCTTAATTTTTTCTAATTCAGTAGTGACATCCTTTATAACCTTATTAGATTCCTTAAACTGTTGTGTTATATTAGAACTTGATGTTTTATGAAAATCATTAATCTGCTTGTTTATATCTTTTAATTTAGATTCAATTTCTGTTCTACTTTCCTTAGAATTTGCATCAATTTCCTTTCTTATTTCTTGAATTTGAGAACTTAGTGAATTTGAAAATTGAATTAAGTCATTGGTAGATGTTGATCCAACACTAGTTTTTGATTTATAGACTAGATATATTAGCCCTAATATTATAATACATAAAAAACCAATTACTATTTCCACAGTGACAGAATTAATAGAAAAACAATTTACAAAATTTTACTGACCAATAAACAAATAAGAAATTAAAAAATTACTCTATTTACTTAAGTACATTTTTCTCCTAGAATAAAGCTCATAGAATTGATCATCTTGAAGGTTATCAATAAATAAAATACTCTCACCTGTACTTTTCATCTCAGGACCAAGTTGTTTATTTACATTAGGAAACTTGTTAAATGAAAAAACAGGTTCCTTAATAGCATATCCGTTATATGTAGGACTAAACGTAAAGTCTTTAACCTTCTTTTTTCCCAACATAACTTTAGTTGCATAATTTACATATGGTTCCTTATAAGCTTTTGAAATAAAAGGAACTGTTCTTGATGCTCTTGGGTTTGCTTCAATTATATGTACCATGTCATTAACTATTGCAAATTGAATATTAATAAGACCAACAGTATTTAAAGCTTTAGCAATTTTTATTGTATGGTCTTTAATCTGTTCAAGAACTAAATCACCTAAATTAAAAGGTGGTAAGCAAGCATTACTATCACCAGAATGAATACCGCATGGTTCTATATGCTCCATTATTCCTATTATGTAAACATTTTCACCATCACATATAGCGTCCGCCTCTGCTTCAATAGCTCCATCTAAATAGTGATCTAAAAGAAGATTATTATTTGGTATTTTCCTCAATAAATCATCTACATGCTCCTTAAGATCTTTTTCATTTATTACAATTTTCATTCCCTGTCCACCAAGAACATAGGAAGGTCTAATTAAAATTGGGAAATCTAATTTTCGTGATACTTTAACAGCTTCATCTACACTAGAGGCTGTATCAAATTTTGGATAAGGAATATTATTCTCTTTTAAGAGTGTTGAGAATGAGCCTCTATCCTCAGCCAAATCTAATGATTTATAAGTCGTTCCTATTATATTTATTCCATATCTATCTAATTTTTCAGACAATTTTAATGCAGTTTGACCACCTAATTGAACAATAACACCTTCAGGTTTTTCATGTCTAATTATATCATATATATGTTCCCAAAATACTGGTTCAAAATAGAGCTTGTCAGCAATATCAAAGTCAGTAGAAACGGTCTCAGGATTACAATTAATCATTATTGTTTCATATCCACATTCTGCGCTTGCCAAAACCCCATGAACACAACAATAATCAAATTCTATTCCTTGACCTATTCTATTTGGTCCTGAACCTAAAACAATAATTTTTTTCTTGTCAGTTACTACGCTTTCATTATGAGAATACTTTTTGCCTTCTTTATTCTCTATTTCATTTTCAAAAGTAGAATAGTAGTAAGGAGTACTTGCTGTAAATTCAGCAGCACACGTATCTACAAGCTTATAAACTCTGTTAATATTCATCTCTTGACGTTTTTTATAAACTTGACTTTCAAGACAATTTAAAATATGGGCAATTTGACGATCACCATACCCCTTTTGTTTAGCCTCTAGGAGTAAATCTCTTGATATTGAATCAATAGTGTATTTTGAAATTTCTTTTTGCAGTAAGTAAAGCTCTTCATATTGCCTTAAAAACCACATATCAATTTTAGTCAATTCATTAATTTTACTTAATGACATCCCTATTTGTATGGCATCAAAAATTACAAAAACCCTATCCCATGATGCATTTATTAATTTACTAATTATTAGATCTTTATCCTTATAACTCTTCCCATCTGCCCCAATTCCATTTCTTTTAATTTCCAAAGATTGGGTGGCTTTATGAAGAGCTTCTTGAAAGCTTCTCCCAATACCCATTACCTCACCAACTGATTTCATTTGTAACCCTAACCTCCTATCACTACCTTCAAACTTGTCAAAATTCCATCTTGGAATTTTCACAATTACATAATCTAAAGTTGGTTCAAATAATGCTGATGTAGATTTTGTTATTTGATTTTCTAATTCATCTAGGTTATACCCTATTGCTAATTTCGAAGCTATTTTTGCAATCGGATAGCCAGTAGCCTTACTTGCTAAAGCAGATGATCTTGAAACCCTAGGATTAATTTCTACTGCTATAATATCTTCATTTTCATCAGGGCTTACAGCAAACTGAACATTACAACCACCTGAAAAATCACCTATACTTCTCATCATCTTAATTGCCATATCTCTCATTTTTTGATAACAAGTATCGCTAAGTGTCATGGCAGGAGCAACTGTTATTGAATCCCCTGTATGAATTCCCATAGGGTCCATATTCTCAATGGAGCATATAATTACCACATTGTCATTAGAGTCTCTAAGCAATTCTAATTCATATTCCTTCCATCCAATTAAAGCCTTATCTATCATTACCTCATGAATTGGAGATATTTCCAATCCTCTAGTAAGTAACTCATCGAAATCCTCCTCTTTATAAACTATAGAAGCTCCAGCACCTCCTAGAGTAAATGAAGCTCTAACACAAAGGGGAAATCCAAATTCTTGTGCAATTTCCTTTCCTTTTAAATAAGAAGTAGCAGTGGCCTGTGGAGCCATTGCAATTCCAATATCAAGCATTAAATTTCTAAATTGTTCTCTATCCTCAGTAATATTTATTGCATTAATATCAACGCCTATGATTTCTACATTATTTTCTTCCCAAATTCCTTTTTCATCAGCTTCTATACATAAATTCAAAGCGGTTTGTCCGCCCATTGTTGGAAGAACTGCATCAATTTGAGGATGCTCTTTTAAGATTTGAATAATTGAAGTAGTGGTTAGAGGTAACAAATATACATGATCAGCCATTACTGGATCAGTCATTATTGTTGCTGGATTTGAATTTATTAGTATGGTTTCTATATCATCTTCTCGAAGAGATCTTAAGGCTTGTGATCCAGAGTAATCAAACTCACATGCCTGGCCAATTATTATAGGACCCGAACCAATTATAAGTATTGATTTTAATTTATCTCTTTTAGGCATTAGGCACTATATTTTAGTAAAAATAATTATCAAAAAGATAAAAAAAAAGGTGTTACCTAGCGTAACACCTAATATAATATCAACAATTGTTAATCATTATTATTTATGACTTGTTTCAGAAGACACTGAAAGTTTCTTTCTTCCCTTAGCTCTTCTACGAGAAATAACTTTTCTACCACCAACTGTAGACATTCTCTCTCTAAAGCCATGCTTATTTTTCCTCTTCCTTTTTGATGGTTGAAATGTTCTTTTACTCATTTTTTTGATTTAACTTAATCTGCTTAAAATATATTATTAAGCTGCCGGCAAAGATACAAAGACTTTTTACTTTAACAAATCTATTAATTAATATTATCTTTGGTTTTTATTAACTTTATACATTGAAATTCACATAGACTTATGATTCATAAATACATCAAATTATTTCTTTGTTTTGCTTGTATTGGATTATCAACATTGCAGTTTATAGATGGGTTTATTGGCAATGGAATAATGTATTTAATAATAGCATTAATTATTCTGTTTCTATTTTTTAAGAATGAATTTCTTCTGTTAGCATTTTTCCAACTGAGAAAACAAAATCTTGTCGGAGCTGATAAATGGTTGAATAGGATTAAAAATCCTTCTACAGCTTTAGTTAAAAAACAACAAGGTTACTATAATTATTTGAAAGGATTAATAACATCTCAAAAAAACATGAATGAAGCTGAAAAATATTTTAAAACGGCTATTAGTTTTGGTTTAAATATGGATCATGATTTAGCAATGGCAAAATTAAATTTAGCTGGAATTGCGTTTACTAAGAGAAGAAAGCTTGAAGCGCAGAAACTACTTCAAGAAGCACAAAGATTAGATAAGAATGGAATGCTTACAGATCAAATTAAAATGATGAAAAATCAAATGAAAAGATCTCATATTCCAAATCAACACTTTGGATCAAGTAGAATGGGAAGAAGTTAGAATTTTAATTTTCTATAATCTTAATAAGATTCTGGTTAAACCACTTTGCTCTAGTTATAATCATTTCATGTCTTCCATTCTCTATTACAATAGAATCTTTTATATATTTTATGGGAAAAATATGATCTGAATTACCATGGATGTGTATAATATTATCTAAAGTTGTTTCTTGATCCCAATTTAAGAGACAATTAATTCTCCATTTCAAATAATCTTTATCTCTTACTGTTAAATATCTGTCTGCAAGATTAATTCTTTTATATATTTTATCAATTTTGGAATATTTTAAAAATTTAAAAAAATTATTAAATGTACTCATTGGAAATATCTTGTGAATGTTTGTTGCTTTAATTAATCTAAAATTTTTAGGAAGCTCCTTATTGTTTTTAATACTAGAAATAATTATTAGCTTTTTTGTTGATATTAACCTGCTAAGTTCTTGTACAATAACTCCACCAAATGAAACTCCTATTAATATTACATTTTCATGTTTAATTTCATTTGAAAGTCTAATACAATAATCATTAAGTGTTTCATTATTAATTGGCATAAACCAATCTAATAAATGAACACAGTATTTGTCTTTTGGGAAATATAAATACTCAAATATCAATGAATTAGCCCCCAACCCAGGCATTAAATAAATATGTTGTTTATTATTAACCAATTTTATTATATAAAAGACTATCTGTGTTTTTTTTTATAATTTTGTAGTCCTTTTACTATAAATTTATGGAAATTAATGATAATACATTTTTAAGACAATTTGAAACCAAAACAAATGGGGAGCTCGCTATTATAGAGTATTCTCTTCAAGATAGAAAAATTTTCTTAACTAAAATAGTTGCTCCAGAAATTAAAAATAAAGATGTATTTGTCGATGATTTCATTTATAATGTATTAGAAATAATTAGCGAACGTAACATAAGTGTAGTACCAACTGTTCCAAAGATTACTAAGTACATAAGAAAAAACAGAAGATATAAGTCGCTTCTTCCAGTTGGTATAAGAATTTAGCTAATTAAGCTAGGCATTCCTCTTCTATTTTTTCTTCTACCCTAATGTACCCATCCTTGTCAATTTCATTTATTCTAACAGGTTTTAATTTATTTGTTAATTCAGGATTCCACGGCGTTCTGACCCTTAAATAATTTTCAGTATAACCATAAATATATCCTCTTCTGTTTTCAGTTTCATATAATACAGTTTTATCTAAACCTAATTGACTTTCATAAAAAATTCTTCTTTTTTTATCAGATAATGACCTAAGAATCATACTCCTTTTTGCTCTAACTTCTTTAGGAACCTGAAAATTCATTGTTGATGCAAGTGTATTGTTTCTTTCAGAATAAGTAAAAACATGTAAATAAGATATTTTTAATTCTTTTAAAAAGTTTAATGTCTCAATAAAATATTCATCAGTTTCTCCAGGAAATCCCACTATTACATCTACACCAATACATGCATTAGAGATTGCGTCATTTATGTGTTTAATTCTATCAATGAAAAGATCCTTATTGTATCTTCTCTTCATACTTTTCAATATTTCATTACAACCACTTTGCAAAGGGATGTGAAAATGTGGAACAAATAGTCTACTGTTAGCTAGAAATGAGATTATTTCTTTACTTAACAAATTTGGTTCTATTGATGATATTCTAAACCTAGAAATATTTTCAGATTTATCCAATTCCTTTACTAAATCAAAAAATGTGCTTTCATGTTTTTTATTCCCATATTCACCCTTTCCATAATCTCCGATATTTACTCCTGTAAGAACAATTTCTTTTACTCCCTCTGAAGCAATTGTTTCTACATTATTTTTAATATTTTCAAGGGTGTCACTTCTAGATATACCTCTAGCTAATGGGATTGTACAATATGTACACTTATAATCACACCCATCCTGAACTTTTAAAAAAGCTCTCGTTCTATCATTTGACGAATAGCTGCTAATGTAACTATCAACACTAGTTATATCACATGAATATATATTTGGATGTTTGTTTTTTGATAAATCTCCTATATAATCTAATATATTGAACTTCTCATTAGCACCAAGCACTAAATCCACTCCTTTAACATCTGATAATTCATTGGGTTTTAATTGGGCGTAACAGCCAATTGCAACTATGAATGCATTAGGATTTAATCTATTCATTTTCCTAACTACACTCTTAAACTTATTATCAGCATTTTGAGTTACAGAGCAAGTATTAATTACATATATATCTGCCTTTTTTGATGCACTAACAATTTTATAATTATTTCTTTGAAAATTCCTAGATATTGTTGAAGTTTCAGAGAAATTCAATTTGCAACCAAGAGTATAAAATGCTACTTTTTTTATAACAGACATTCTCGTAAATTTATAAAGGGTTGTAAATTTACAATTTAATAGCAATATGAAAAAAAACAAAGGTAAAAGAGAAATATATTCTATCTATAATCTTGCAGTATTGATCTCTGTTTTATTTGTTTATTCTTGTACAAATAATACTGAAATTGACTCTAAGTTAGTTTTTAGATACAATGAGCATAAAAACATTAACTCATTAGATCCCGCTTTCGCTAAAGATATTGCTAATATTTGGGCTGTAAACCAACTTTTTAATGGATTAGTAGAGATGGATGAACAATTAAGAGTAATTCCATCGATTGCTAAAAACTGGACGATTTCTGATGATGGAATAACATATAGTTTTATTCTAAATAATAATATTAAATTTCATAAGCATCCTAAATTAACTAATAGAAATGTTACAGCACATGATTTTGTGTATAGTTTTGATAGGCTTTTAGATCCCATATTAGCCTCTCCCGGAGGATGGGTTTTTAATAAGGTAGAAAATTATACAGCAATTAATGATACTATTCTAGAAATTAAACTAAAGGAACCCTTCAATGCCTTTCTTGGAATTCTTACCATGAAATATTGTTCAGTTGTACCTAAAGAGATTGTTGAATATTATGGTAACGACTTTAGATCTAATCCTATTGGGACAGGCCCATTTAAATTTAAGAGATGGGAAGAAAATATAAAATTAGTTTTTAGAAAAAATATTGAATATTTTCAGAAGGACTCAATTGGGAATTCATTACCCTATCTTGAGGCAGTTGCAATTACTTTTTTACAAGACAAGCAGAGTGAATTCCTGCAATTCATCCAAGAAAATTTAGATTTTGTGTCAGGCTTAGATGATTCCTATAAAGATGAAGTAGTAAACAGTAAAGGAGAATTAAAACAAGAGTACATAGATAAGATTAATTTAATAAGAGGTCCCTATTTAAATACTGAATATTTAGCATTTTACTTAGAATCAAATAAAAATGAAATCAAATCAGAAATACTTAGAAAGGCTGTAAACCATGGATTTGATAGAAATAAAATGATAAAATACCTAAGAAATGGTATTGGGATAGCAGCAAATGGTGGTTTTATACCAATGGGGCTTCCGGGTTATTCAGATAAAATTGGATACACATATAATCCTGATTATGCTAAAGAATTAGTCAGTCAGTATAAAAGAGATTTTAAAGAAAGCCCCAAACTAAAATTAACGACTACCAGTAACTATTTAGTTTTTTGTGAATATATCCAAAAAGAATTAGAAAAAATAGGTCTTCAAATAGCTATAGATGTTATCCCTGGAGCCTCCTTAAAAGAAGCAAAAGCAAATGGAAAATTAGATTTTTTTAGAGCAAGTTGGGTAGCAGACTATCCAGATGCTGAAAACTATTTATCCCTGTTTTATTCCAAAAACTTTGCACCAAAAGGACCTAATTATACTCATTTTGCAGATAAAGAATTTGATGTACTATATGAAAGTGCTCTGGGTGAGACTAATCAAAATAAAATAGAGATCATATACAAAAAAATGGATTCATTGATTATTAGTAAGTCTATCATTGTACCATTGTTTTATGATGAAGTAATAAGATTTACTAGAAAAAATTTGAATGGCATGCAGATTAATGCCACAAATTTACTAGACCTTAGGTATGTAAAAAAGCTATCTAATTCTTTATAATTCTGAAAGATATTTTTTCATCACGACATTATTTACTTTAAATCCATTTCGTGAATAAAAGTTTATCAGTTTTTTATCGCAAAATAATGTTATTCTATAGCATCCCTTTCTCCTGGAGATTTCAATTAATTCCTTAATAAGCGATACTCCTACCATTTTTCCTCTAACATCACTATCTACTACAATGTCTTCAATATGTCCAGCAACTTCTCCTCTTATCTTATTCTCTATTACCACACTTCCATATGCTACAATTTTATTATTGTAAATGCCAACAATTGAGTTTGAACTAGTATTAGAATTGAAATCATTCCACGCCTTCTTTCTGTCTATTTTTTCAAGATCAATCTTTTTAAGTTGATTTAGAAGAATAAAAACATCATTAATATCTTCTTCTTTAACAGGTCTAAAATTAATTTTTGACATTTATTTTTTTTATAAAAGTAAAAAAAAAGCCTTTCATTGTGTTTTGAAAGACTTTATTATAGTTAAATGCAATCCTAATTACTTTTTAAATTTAGCGTATTTAGTTCTGAATTTATCAACTCTTCCTGCTGTATCAACAAGTTTCGCTTTACCTGTATAGTAAGGATGAGAAGATCTAGATATTTCTAGCTTAACTAAAGGATATTCTTTTCCCTTTACATCTATAGTTTCTGAAGTTTGCGCAGTAGACTTAGCTAAAAAAACATCATTATTTGACATATCTTTAAAAGCCACCAGTCTGTAATCTTTTGGATGAATTTCCTTTTTCATCATTTTTTGTTTTGAGGTGCAAATTTATATATTTTTCGTAATTATACAATATTTAGACTAAACTTAATTTAATTACACCTATTTGTCTTTTCTTATATTTGCATAATATAAAAAATTGACTATGGAAATAGATGTAAAAAAAATATCAGCTGATTTTGGAATTAAATTAGGGTTATTACTTTTTTTCTCAAATGCTGTATTTTATATAGTTGATATAGAATTATTTCTTGATTGGAAAATATCTATAGTCTTTTTGGTTATAATTATTGGTTCTGGGATTTACTCAATATTAAACGCTAGAAAGAAGTTAGGAGGCTATATAAATTGGTCTGATGCTTTTGTATCCTATATGGCTTGTGTTGCTATTGGAATGCTTATAGCAACACTAACACAAATATTCATATTTGTAATTTTAGATCCAGGTGCAGCTGAGCAACTCAATGAAATGTCGATGATAATGGTTAAAGAAATGTATACTGGAATGAATTTACCTGAAGAAGTAATTCAACAAGCTTTAATTGAGATGGAAAAAAATCCACAATTATCATTAAGTAATTTATCCCTTTCATTAGCTGTAGGATTAGGAATCCAAGCGCTTTTTGGAGCAATAAATGCTCTAATCTTTAAAAGAAATAATCCGGAAATTGCTTAATTATGGATATTTCTGTTATAATCCCACTTTTAAATGAAAGTGATTCATTAAGTGAATTACACTCATCACTTAAAAAAGTTATGATTTCAAACTCATTTACTTATGAGGTAATTTTTATAGATGATGGAAGCTCAGATGATTCGTGGGATGTAATTAATAGAATATCTAAAGAAAATCAATCTATAAAAGGAATTAGATTTCTTAAAAACTATGGAAAATCACAAGCTCTTCATGTCGGCTTTCTAAAAGCTAAAGGAAATGTCGTTTTTACAATGGATGCTGATCTTCAAGATGATCCTGAAGAAATACCAGCGTTATACAAAATGATTACTAACGAAAACTATGATCTAGTTTCAGGTTGGAAAAAGAAAAGATTCGATTCTATACTATTTAAAAATATCCCATCAAAAATATTCAATTTTGCCGCTAGACTAACTTCAGGTATTAAATTAAATGATTTTAATTGTGGATTAAAGGCATACAAAGCTGAAGTAGTAAAAAATATAGAAGTATATGGAGAAATGCATAGATATATCCCGGTACTAGCAAAAAACGAGGGATTTAATAGAATTGGTCAAAAAATTGTAAAACATAGCCCTAGAAAGTACGGTAAGACCAAATTTGGGCCTAGCAGGTTTATTCATGGCTTCCTAGATCTAATTACAATATGGTTTATTTCAAAATTTGGAAAAAGACCAATGCATCTTTTTGGTAGAATTGGGTTTTTAATGTTATTAATTGGATTTTTGTTTGCAACCTATTTAGGTTATGAAAAATTATTTGTTAATCCTGAGGGTAGATTAATAACAGAAAGGCCTGAATTTTATATCAGTCTTGCAACTATGATTATTGGGAGTCAATTCTTCGCTATTGGCTTTATTGGAGAGCTAATCTTAAGATATAACAAATCTAAAACGCACTACAGAGTAAGACAAGAAGTTAACCTATAAAAAAACCCTCACCAAAGTGAAGGTTTTTATTACAATAAATTAATTCAGATTTTATTCTTCTGAAGCTTCTTCAGATACTGGGACTGGCATTTCAGATCTGTAGACAAAAAACATGCTTACAAGACCATCTTCATTAATATAGCCGTCAATCATATCTCTATGCTTTACTTCAACTCCATCAAGAGTTTGAGTAACCACATGTCCAGCAATAATCCAATCTGCACCTCCTGTAACACCTTTATAAGGCATTCCCCAATAAACATCCCATTTTGGATTAGCTGCTTCAAACCAAGCTGATAATAAAGCCTGGTGATTCTCTTTTCCTCTTAGTGAGTTACCATCAGGTGATAAAATAAATATTGAATCTGTTTCCATAGCTAATATGGTCTCCATATCTTGATTATTATGTGCATCAATATATTTCATCCATACATCCATTACGTCATCAGATCCTGCTACAAATTTTTCTCCAGGTTCATTAACAAAAAAACCAGCACCTTCTTGTTCTATTACTACAGGTTCTGGCTGCATTTTATCCACCATTCTTTCAACAGCAGAATTGTTACACGAATAACTGATTACAGCAAGAATTGCAACAGTTATCATTAATTTAAATTTTTTCATAATTATTTATTTTTTTATAAATGTATTAAAATATCTCTTTTAATCTCATAACTGTTGTTAATTTATAAGTTTTTTAACAACCTTTACTAACAATTTTCTTCTTAATAGCTTAATTTTGCAAATATCTTTTAAAGAATATGTCTTTGAGTGAAATAGAGAAAAAAGCTGAAAAATGGTCTAATAATCCATTTTCTAAAGAAACCCGAGAAAAAGTTAAAGAACTTTATAATAACAAAAAACTTTTAGAAGACTGTTTTTATAAAGATCTAGAATTTGGTACTGGTGGTATGAGAGGAGTTATGGGTGTTGGAACCAATAGAATAAATAAATATACTTTAGGGAAAAATACTCAGGGAATCTGTAATTATCTTAATAAGACACAAAAGGGAGAAATTAAAGTAGCAATAGCATATGACTGTAGAAATAACAGCGAATCTTTTGCTCAAATTGTTGCAGATGTCTTTTCTGCAAATAAAGTTAAAGTATACATCTTTAACCAGTTAAGACCAACACCTGAGTTGTCTTTTGCTGTAAAAGCCCTTAATTGCAATTGTGGTATTGTTTTAACAGCATCTCATAATCCACCTGAATACAATGGATACAAAGTTTACTGGGAAGATGGAGGTCAAATTGTTCCGCCAATAGACAAACTATTGATTGAAGAAATAAATAATGTATCATTTGAAGAAATAAAATTCAGTAGAAACACTAATCTTATTGAGACTATCGGTGAATTAATTGATGAGGAGTTTATTTCAAACAGTATAAAAATTGGAAAGGTTGATAAAATATGTGATCGAGAAAATTTAAAAATTGTTTTTACTTCTCTTCACGGAACATCTTCTACTATTATGCCAAAAGTATTTGAAAAAATAGGCTATAAAAATGTATTATATGTAGAAGAGCAAATGGAACCAAATGGTAATTTTCCTACAGTAAAATCTCCTAATCCAGAAGAAAAAGAAGCTTTATCATTAGGATTAGATTTAGCAAAGCAAAATCATGCAGATATAGTTATAGGTACAGATCCTGATGCTGACAGACTTGGTATTGCTGTAAAAGACTTAAATAATCATTACATCCTACTTAATGGCAATCAGTTAATGGTTATAATGATTGATTTCCTGTTAAATAATTTAAAATCAGAAGATAAATTAAATACTAGTCAGTTTATAGCTACAACCATTGTCTCAACGCCGCTAGTAAGCAAAATTGCTAGCTATTATAATCTTGACTGCAAACTTTGCTTAACAGGCTTTAAATGGATTGCTAAGATGATTGAAGACTATCCTAAATCAAGTTTTCTAATTGGAGGAGAAGAAAGTTATGGAATGATGATAAGTGATTTTGTAAGAGATAAGGATGCGATAACAGCTAGCTTATTTTCGTGTGAAATTGCAAATTATTTAAAACAAAATGGCTCATCAATCTTTAATAATCTTATTGACATATATATCAAACATGGGTTATACAAAGAAGACTTAGTTTCCATAACAAAAAAAGGAAAAGAAGGTAAAATAGAAATAGAAAATATTATTGATGGCTTTAAGAATAATCCTCCTAAAAAAATTGGTGAATCTGAAGTAATTTCTATATACAACTATGAAAAATCCCAAAAATTAGATTTGAAAACAAATAGAGTGAGTAAAATAAATTTACCAAAATCTAATGTTATTGAATTTAATACAGCTAATGGGACTAAGGTGATTTTAAGACCAAGCGGTACTGAACCAAAAATCAAAATGTATATTAGTGTAAATATTAACCTTGTATCCAAAGAAGAATATTTAGAAAAAAATAATTTTTTAAATGATAGAATTAAAGCAATAATTGAAGAAATTAATTTATAATGAAAAACTACTTTAATAGAATATTTAGATATACCCTCCCTTATAAAAGGTTTTTTCTGCTAAACATTTTTACAAACATTTTTTATGCCTTTTTTGGTACACTATCTATGATCTCTCTCTTCCCAATGCTTAAGGTTCTGTTTAATCAGACTGAATCCTTAACCACAGAACCTATATGGGCTGGTATTGGCGATATAGGTAATTATGCTGAGGCTTATCTTAATTATTTTGTTACTATAAAAAAAGCTGAAGGAAATAATGATGTGCTGATCTTTATGGTATCAATAATAATTGTCACATTCTTATTAAAAAATCTATTTAACTATCTATCAATGTTTTTTATTACTTTTTTAAAAAATGGGGTAATAAAAGATTTCCGAAATGAGATCTACAATAAAATAGTAAAACTTTCTATGTCTTATTATTCAGAAAAGAAAAAGGGAGATATTGTTGCTAGAATTTCATCTGATGTCCTAGAGATTGATAATTCCTTTTTATCAATATTTGAATTAATAATTAAAGAGCCGTTGATGATATTATTTACCCTTATATCAATGTATATTATAAGTCCCGAATTAACTGGATTTGTTATAATATTTATTCCCATATCAGCCATTTTTATATCAGTTGTTGGTAAATCATTAAAGCGCCAATCATTAAAAGTCCAAAAAGAACAAGGTTTATTTATTTCACTTGTGGATGAGACCTTAAATGGATTAAAAATTGTAAAAATATTCAATGCTGAAAATGCCTTTTCAAGAAAGTTCACTGAATCAACTAAGAGGTTGTATAAATTCTCAAATAGTGTTATAAATAGAAAAAATCTAGCAGGCCCTTTGAGTGAATTTTTAGGGATTTGTTCTATAACAGTTATTCTATGGTATGGAGGAATGATGGTCTTAAAGGAAAATTCACTAGATGCCAGTACATTCCTAGTTTACCTAGGGTTAGCATATAATATTCTTACTCCAGCTAAATCACTAAGTAAGGCAAGTTATAAAATTAGAAAGGCGTATGGTGCTGCTGAAAGGGTATTTCAAGTTCTTGATGATAATAGATTTATAAAATCTAATGAAGATAATACTCCTTTAAAAGATTTTAATACTAGTATAAATTTTAATAATGTTTCATTTAGGTATGAGAGTGAAGATGTAATAAAAAATCTATCGCTTAAAATCAAAAAAGGGGAAACAGTTGCATTAGTTGGGCAATCAGGTAGTGGAAAATCTACAATTGCTAATTTAATTAGTAGATTCTATGATATATCTGAAGGTGAAATTACAGTTGATGGAAAAAATATAAAAGAAGTAAATTTAAAATCACTAAGAAAATTAATTGGATTAGTAACTCAAGATTCAATTTTATTTAACGATTCAATAAAAAATAATCTATTAATTGGAAAAGAAAATGCTACCGATCAAGAAATAATTCAAGCTCTTAAAATAGCCAATGCATGGGAATTTGTTAAGGAATTACCTGAGACAATTGAAAGTAATATTGGAGATTCAGGGAACAAACTATCTGGTGGTCAGAAACAAAGACTTAGTATCGCAAGAGCTGTATTAAAAAACCCTCCGATTATGATTTTAGATGAAGCTACCTCTGCACTAGATAGTGAAAGCGAAAGTCTTGTGCAAATTGCATTAGATAATGTAATGAAAAACAAAACTTCTCTTGTTATTGCTCACAGACTTTCAACAATTCAAAATGCAGACAATATTTTAGTATTAGATAAAGGAAAAGTTATTCAGACTGGAAAACACAAAGATCTAATGGATAAAGGAGGTATCTATGCTAATCTAGTCCACATGCAAACAATATAATTAGTTAGTTGTTTAAAAAATAGTGAATAACTAATTTATTATCCCATATTATTTAATATATAGTTAATAATAAATAAATTAAATTTGATTTTCTATTTCTCATTACTTTAAATGATACTTTTTTTTGATAATCGTGAGAATATAATTTTTGCTGTACAAACACAAAAACAACTATCAAACTCTGATATTAAAAAATTATCCTGGTTATTTGGAAATTCTTCCTTAGTGGATTCAGATGTAATTAAAAAAACCTATTTAGGCCCTAGAGCTGTAATGGTATCTCCATGGAGCACAAATGCTGTTGAAATGGCTCAAAATATGGGAATAAACCATATAAATAGAATTGAAAAATATGTTAAAATTGATCAAAATTTTAAAGAATACGATCCTATGTTGTTTGAAAAATTTACAGAGCTCAACCAATCTATATTTATAATTAACATTGATCCAGAGCCTATAAATCATATTGACAATATTGAATCTTATAATGAATCTGAAGGTTTATCATTAAGCAAAGAAGAAGTAAATTATTTACTTAATGTTTCAAATGAAATTGGAAGAAAACTTACAGATTCAGAAATTTTTGGTTTTTCACAAGTAAACTCTGAACATTGTAGGCATAAGATCTTCAATGGTAAATTTATTATTGATGGTAAAGAAATGCCTAACAGTCTCTTTAAAATGATTAAAGAAACTTCAAAGATGAATCCAAATAAAATAGTTTCTGCCTATAAAGACAATGTCGCTTTTATAAAAGGTCCTGTTGTAAACCAATTTTCACCAACCAGATCAGACATAGCTGACTATTATAAATTAAAATCATTTGAATCAGTTATATCCCTAAAAGCGGAAACGCATAATTTTCCAACAACCGTTGAACCATTTAATGGAGCTGCAACTGGATCTGGCGGGGAGATTAGAGATAGACTAGCTGGATTGAAAGTTTCTATACCAATGTCTGTTACAGCAGTATATATGACGCCTTATTCTAGGTTTAACGAGTATTCATGGGAGAAAAAAATTATAAAACGTGATTGGCTATATCAAAATCCTATAGACATCTTAATTAAAGCCTCTAATGGGGCTTCAGATTTTGGAAACAAATTTGGTCAACCTCTAATTTGTGGTTCTGTTTTAACTTTTGAACATCAAGAAAATAATGATATTCAAGGTTATGATAAAGTAATAATGCTAGCTGGGGGTATTGGATATGCAAAAGCAACTGATGCTATAAAAGAAAATCCAAAATTAGGTGATAGAATAATTGTAATGGGGGGTGAAAATTATAGAATTGGAATGGGAGGTGCAGCGGTTTCCTCAGCTGATACAGGTGAGTTCTCATCTGGAATAGAATTGAATGCTATTCAGAGATCAAATCCTGAAATGCAAAAAAGAGTTGCAAATGCTATTAGAGGAGTTATTGAAAGTGAAGATAATTTTATTATTTCCATTCATGACCATGGAGCTGGAGGTCATCTAAATTGCCTAACAGAATTGGTAGAAAATTCTGGTGGAATCATAGATATTGACAAACTACCAATTGGAGATTCAACATTGTCATTTAAAGAAATCATTGGAAATGAATCACAAGAAAGAATGGGATTGTTGGTAAATGAAAAGAAGTTAGAAGTACTTAATAAAATATGTGAAAGAGAAAGGGCTCCTATATATGATGTTGGTCATGTTACAGATAACGGAAAATTTACTATTAAATCAGATAATATAAGCACAAAAGCTGTAGATCTAAAACTTAAACATTTTTTTGGGAGCTCCCCTACTACTATAATTGAAGATGTCACATTTCAAAAAAAATATAGTGAACTTAACTATAAATCAAATGATTTTTATATTTATCTAAAAGAGCTTTTTAAACTTGAAGCTGTTGGTTGCAAAGATTGGCTAACTAATAAAGTAGATAGATGTGTTGGAGGTAAAGTAGCTAAGCAGCAATGTGTAGGGCAATTACAATTACCA
>CAZBCJ010000013.1:0-17187 GCA_964490545.1 uncultured Flavobacteriaceae bacterium
CATGTCAAATAATTTATTAAAAGGGAAAAGGGGAATTATTTTTGGAGCATTGGATGAGAGTTCAATTGCTTGGATAACTGCAGAGAGAGTTTATGAGGAAGGCGGTACATTTGTTCTGTCTAATGCACCTGTTGCAATAAGAATGGGACAAATCAATGAGCTTGCAAAGAAAACTAATTCACAAGTTATTGCAGCTGATGCTACTTCTACAGAAGATCTTGAAAACCTAGTAAAGGAGTCTATGAAGATTCTTGGGGGTAAACTAGATTTTGTTTTGCATTCAATAGGAATGTCTTTAAATGTTAGAAAGGGCAGGCACTATACAGACCAAAAATATGAATGGACTCAAAAGGGAACAGATATCTCTGCGATGTCATTTCATAAAGTAATGCAGACTCTCTACAAGCAAGATGCAATGAATGAGTGGGGAAGCATAGTTGCTTTATCCTATATGGCTGCTCAGCGAGTTTTTCCTAATTATAATGATATGGCAGACAATAAAGCCTATTTAGAGAGTATTGCAAGGAGTTTTGGGTATTTCTTTGGAAAAGACAAGAAAGTTAGAGTAAATACCATCTCACAGTCTCCAACACCTACTACTGCTGGAAAAGGAGTTAAAGGATTTGATAGTTTTATTAACTATGCAGAGAAAATGTCTCCACTTGGTAATGCCACTGCTCTTGATTGCGCAAATTATACAATTGCTCTATTTAGTGATTTTACCAAAAGAGTTACCCTTCAAAACCTCTACAATGATGGAGGTTTTAGTAGTATGGGATTAAGTGATGCCATAATTAACGATATAACAGAATAAAATTAATATACGATACTAACTAAAATACTTAAACATGAAAAAAAATTACATTTTAACATTATTATTCTCATTTCTATTTGCCTTTAGCTTTCAAGCTCAAGTCACAGTAGGAACTGGAGATGTAGAAAGTGAGGAAATGCCTATAGAACCTTGGTACAAATTCTCTTATTCTCAGGTAATTTATCATGCAGGAGAGATTAATGCATCAGGTACAATTACAGGACTAAAATATTATCCAGATGCTGACGTAACTCTAGCCAACAGTGATGGTTGGGATATTTGGATAGGACATACTTCACTTAATGCACATGGTGCTGCATTTGTTGATACTTCAGAATTAACACAAGTCTTTAGTGGAACTGTTACTGTCACAAATCAAGAAGTAAGTATTACACTCGACACATCATTTGATTACAATGGAACGGATAATCTTATGGTAGCAGTTAATGAAACATCTAATGTCAATAATCAATATGATGCTAGTAGCCATGATTTTTATTGCACTGCAACAGCTGGTGTTGATCGAGGGTTAGTAGCTTATTCTGATACAGGTACAGGCAGCTCAGCTAATCCAGCTCCATTTGATCCTGCTACAGCAAACTTTGGAACAACAACTCCTTCAACACGACAATCTTATGCTAATATAACTTTTGAAGGTATTACACAGTCTTGTCAAAACCCAACAGAAATTGTTATTGATAATATTATGGCTAATACTGCTGATGTGTCTTGGACATCTAGTGGTAGTTCATGGGAATATATAGTGCAACCAGCTGCTGATGATGCACCAGAGGATTCTGATTCAGGTACTGTAGTTAGTAGTACATCGGTAAGTCTTTCAGGATTAACTGAAGTTACTGATTATATATTTTATGTTAGAAATAATTGTTCAGGTGAGAATAGTGGTTGGGTAGCAGGTTATTTTAGAACTGGCTGTGCTGATCTTTTCACTCTTCCTTTTGAAGAAGGATTTAATAATGGTGGTGATCCAGCAGAATATTCAGTGGCATTTACAATTGGTTATACTATGCCTCTTGTCTCAACGACAGAAGAGTGTTGGACGGTACTTGATGAATCTCCAGCAGAAGCGCCAAGTAATAGTTCATGGGGGATGAGTTATTGGGGATCTGGAACTTATGAAGGAGATCAGTCCGCTGCACTTTATACAGACTATAATCAAGGTAAAAATGATGATTATCTAATTTCTCCTAGATTGGATCTTACAGGGAATGATAGGTTAAGATTTGTTGCTAAATCTTATGGTCCGGCACAGGGATTGAATACTATGGAGGTTTTAATGTCTAGTACAGACATGGATTCAGAAGACTTTACGATAGTTTTAAGTGAGGCTTACGAATATCCAGGAGGAGATGACTGGACTGAAGTTTTTGTTGATCTTTCAGCATATACTGGGGCACATTATATTGCATTCCATGTCCCTCCAACTGATGAAGAAGGGTTCTATATGTTTTTGGATGAGGTTGTAATTGAGCAAACACCTAGTTGTGATTATCCAACAAATGTAACGGTATCTAATTTTACATCTTCTTCTGCCGATCTTTCTTGGGATGCAGGTAGTAGTGGTGAAACAGAATGGGAGTATGTACTGCAAACTGCAGGTGATGCTGCTCCAACAGGAAGTGGTACAGCAGTTAGTACTAACTCAGTTACTTTAGATGGATTAACCCAAGGTGGTGAATATGACTTTTATGTTAGAGCTAGTTGTGGTGCTGGAGACTTTAGTTCTTATAGGCCAGTAAATGGATTGTATTTTATGATTCCACCTGTTGGAGGAGTATGTAGCGATCCACTTGTAATAAATGCTCTGCCTTATAACACTACTGATAATACATCTAATTATCAAAATGATTATGATGGTGTTCCTGGTGATAGTAGTAGTTGTGGCGTTGAATATAGTTTTTTACAAGGAGATGATGTAGTCTATTCATATACTGCCGCTAGTGACGCTACAATTAATGTATTTATGACTCCAGATGCTCAGTATGCAGGTATATTCGTATATGATTCTTGTGATGATATTGGAGTAGAATGTGTTGCTGGAGCTGGGAATACTTATGCTGATCCAATTCCAGATATAGATTTTGATATGAATGTTTATGCAGGGACTACTTACTATTTTGTAATTTCTACATGGTCTAGTAATCCAACAGGATATGATCTTTCAATTACTGAAAATACGTGTACAGATCCTACTATTGATGTTACTGTTAATGCTTGTGACTCTACTACAGATGAATATACAGTTGATGTGGATATTACATATATGGGATCATCTTCACAGTATACTGTTTCAGATGATTTAGGAAATGTTCAATATGCGCAAGCTACAGGTGTACTTACATTTACTTTCTCAGGAACTGATGATCATGTTATTACTGTAGAGGGGGATGATGCAAATTGTAATCAAACATATACGATTACAGGTGCTTGTCAATATTGTTATCCTACTGCTAATTGTACTCTTGGTGATGGAGTCGTGGGTCTTGTATTTGCTGATATTGATAATTCAGCTTCTGGATGTTCAACTGATGGTTATGGTGATTTTACTGGTATGAGTACTGATTTAGCTCAGAATGAAACTTATGATACAACTATTGAAACCGGTTATTCAAGTCAATATGTTCGAATATGGATTGATTTAAATGATAATTATGTATTTGAAGATGATGAAGTAATATTGACTAATCATTTTATGGCCAGTGTAGGAACACATACCGTTCCGGTAACAATTCCATCAGATGCTAATTTAGGATCTCATATTATGAGAGTTAAAACTAATTGGTCTTCTGAAGTACCTACTGATGCTTGTGAGGAGACAACCTGGGCTGAAACTGAAGATTATACTGTAGTTATAACGGAGGCATTAGGAATAAATGATGTAGAACTTGCGGATCTTAGAATATATCCTAATCCAGTAGATGGTAATTATGTAACAATTAAATCTCCAATAGGTGGTGATAAACAGATTGAATTATTTGATATAAATGGTAGAAGGGTACTTAGTACTATTATTTCAGGAGATATGTTAGATATTTCATCTATTAATACTGGCTTTTATATGGTAGAAGTTACCATAAATGGTTATAAAAAGGTTTCTAAATTAATTATTGAATAATAGTTTAGGAATAAAGAGAGAAAAGACCTGGTTTTTAAACCGGGTCTTTTTTTTATATCTACTTGTTTGATTAAATTTGATCTATGACTGAAAATAACATTTCTTTTATTATTCCTGTATTCAACAGACCGCAGGAGATAAAAGAACTTTTAGAGAGTTTCACTAATTTATCTTCTGAAAAAGATTTTGAAATTGTAATAATTGAGGATGGATCAACAGATGATTGCCAAGGAGTTATAAAGGATTTTAACCCTCAATTAACTATATCTTACTATAAAAAAAGCAATACAGGTCCTGGTGATTCTAGAAATTATGGAATGAAAAAGGCAAAAGGAAACTATTTCATAATATTAGACTCAGATTGTTTATTACCAGAAGATTACATGCAACACGTTATTAATAACTTGAATAACAATTACGTTGATTGTTTTGGAGGTGTTGATGGATCTCATGAGTCTTTTAGTGATTACCAAAAAGCTGTTAGTTTTTCAATGACATCTTTTTTAACTACTGGAGGAATAAGAGGAGGGAAGTACAAAAAAAAACTATTTCAGCCAAGGAGTTTTAATATGGGAATCTCTAAAGAAGCCTTCTTAAAATCAGATGGATTCGGGAACATACACCCTGGAGAAGACCCAGATTTATCTATTAGACTCAATCTATTAGGGTTTAAAACAGCACTATATAGTGATGTCCTGGTTTTTCACAAGAGAAGGGTTTCAATTAGTAGTTTCTTTAAACAAGTATATAAGTTTGGATTGGTTAGACCAATATTAAATCATTGGCACCCTAAATCATTTAGATTGATATATTATTTCCCGACATTTGCTCTGATATTCCTAATTTTTTCTATTATTGAATTAATTAGAGGCAATCAGATTCCATTTTATATAATATTTACATATATGATGCTAGTATTTATTTCATCAGCATTTGTTAATAGAAGTTTTAAGATAGGGTTGTTGTCAATTATAACCAGCGCTATTCAAATCTTGGGCTATGGCTATGGTTATTTAAAATCAAGTACAATATTAATGTTTAACAAAAAAAACATAGAAAAGGTTTTTTCTGAAGTTTTTTTTAGTAAATAAGAAAGATGTTTAAAAAGATAAGATCAATATATAAGACCAGGAAATTCAATGTTTTTCTGTTTTTTCTGCTATTAGCTCTAATCTATTCTATGTTATCTAAATTAACATCTAATTATACTAAAACTATAGTATTTGCTGTAAAGCTAGTCGATGTTCCATCGGATCAAGTTGTATTAGATCAATCAATTGATAGCATAAGGCTTGAATTAAAAGGTTATGGATATAATTTAGCTAAATACTATATAGACCAACCAATAATAGAAATTTCAGTTAATAATTTAAATAAGGTTAAATCAAACTATCAATGGACCAAACAAAGAAATTTTTCAGATTTGCAGTCAAATTTTAATAAATCTGTTAGTTTACTTTCATCTTCAGTTGATCAAATAGATTTTATTATTGAACAATATGAATCAAAAAAAGTCCCAATAGAATTAGAATTTGAAATAGGGTATAAATCTGGATTTGACTCTTTTCAAGAATATAAATTATCAAAGGATTCAATTACGGTAACTGGACCGAATTCATTAATTGATACAATTAATGTGATACAAACTCATAAATTAGTACTAAATCAAATAGACTCAGAGATTAATACTAAAATTAGAGTTAAATCCCCAAAGAACAATAATATAACACATTCTGACACTGAAATAGACTTTCAATTGAAAGTAGAGAAATTCACAGAAGAATCTATAAAGGTTCCTATAACTATTGTAAATATTAGTGATAATATGAAAATTAACTATTATCCTAAGGTAGTTTCTGTTTTATATAGGGTTAGTATAAAAGATTATAAAGCTGTTAATCCAATGGATTTTAGGGTAGAATGTGACTTGAATATGATTAATAAAGATAATTCAGTATTAATTTCAAGTATTACAAAAAAACCGAGTAATGTTAAAAAATGTAGAATAGAAAACAATCAGATTCAATACGTAATTATAGAATGATAAAAGTTGCTATAACAGGAGGAATTGGTACAGGTAAAACAACTATTTCAAGTATGTTTGCAGAAAAAGGCGTCCCTGTATTTAATTCCGATGAGATTGCTAAAGAAATAATGAATACTAATTCCTTATTAAAGAATGAAATCATAACAGCTTTTGGAGATAATGCATATGAGAAAAATAAGCTAAACAGAGAGTATTTGTCAGATGTCATTTTTAATAATGAAGCGTTATTACAAAAAATTAACTCTATAGTTCATCCTTATGTGGCTAAGGAGTTTAATTCTTGGATAGAAAAACAAGAATCTAAATATATAATTTATGAGTCTGCAATTATTTTTGAAAACCAAGCAGAAGATTCTTTCGATAAAATTATATGTGTAACTTCTTCTGAAGAAGATATAATTTCTAGAATAATCAAAAGAAATAACTTTTCAGTTGATAAGATTAAATCAATAATTAATATGCAATTACCTAATGATGTTAAGATTCAAAAATCTGATTATGTTATAGAAAATGTAGATATTTCAAGCCTACCTGCTAGGGTATTAGAAATTCATAATAATATCATAAATTCATGCTGATCCTTCTTAAATCATATGTTAACGATAGGTTAAATTAATTAATCCATTATAATTTTGCATTAAATTTGAATTATGAGTAAACGAACTCTTATTCTTCTAATTACCTTAATGAGTGTATCATTAATAGGGGTTATTATTATCCAAGGCTTCTTTATTGTGGAAATTTATAGAGATGCTGAAAGGAAATTTAATAATGATTCTAGCATTGCATTATCTGAAGGAGTTGAATGGTTAGAAAAAAGAGAATTTAGACGTTATGTTGTAAAATTTAGAGATTTAATAAGTAGTGGAGGAGCGATAGACACAACTGCAATAAACAGTTTATACATTATTAAGGAGGATAGCGATAATAATGAAATAATGATGTATAGAAATGCATCTGTTGAAGAAAACCTTAAAGTGCCTCAGTTTTGGAATGTTTTAGATGATAGTCTTAACCTAAAAAGGGTTTCTAGTGAAAGAGAAACAAAAGTTGTTAAAATTCAAGATGAAAAGGAATATTCAGGATTAAGCTCTGAACAGTTCCTTCCAAAAATTGGTGAAATATCAAAAAGTAAAGAAATTCTATTTGAGACAGCATATCATGATCTTGCAAAAAGAAACCCAATAGAAAGAAGAATTGGAAATGTAAAGTCTTTAAGTAATTTTTTAAAATATAGGTTTAAGAGATTTAATATTGACATTCCTTTTGAATTTGCAATATTCAATAAAGATTCAATAACTCGTGTTAAAACTGAAAATTTTGTCTTAGATAAAAATACATTTGAGTCAGCTCTTTTTACTGATGAAAATGATGAGAGTGATTACCTTATAAAAGTAAATTTCCCAAAAAGAACTCCCTTTTTAATAACACCGGTGGTTTCAGTTGCTCTGGTTTCAATTATTTTTACTTTTATAATAATAGTTGTATATATATACACTGTGCTAATTCTCTTAAGACAAAGACAGATTTCTCAAATCAAAACGGATTTTATTAACAACATGACTCATGAATTTAAAACTCCTATAGCTACTATTAACCTTGCTTTAGATTCAATAAAAAACCCAAAGACAATTAAGGATCAATCTTTAGTTAAGAAGTATTTAGAAATGATCAAGGATGAGAATAAAAGAATGTACGATCAGGTTGAGAATGTTTTAAGAATTTCCCAGTTAGAAAGGAAAGAACTAAATATTATAAAAACTACTTTAGATCTAAATGAATTAATAAAGATCGCAGTTTCTCATGTGCAATTATTGCTAGAGAATAAAAATGGCTCTATACATTTGAATTTAAATGCGGTTAATTCAGAGATCCATGGAAATGAAACTCATTTAGTAAATGTTATGGTTAATATTATAGATAATGCAATTAAATACTGTGATAAAGTGCCAGAAATTCAAGTTTCTACTGAAAATGTTGCAGATAAAATTGTATTAAAAATTATAGACAATGGAATTGGAATGTCTAAAAAGGTTCAGAAAAAGATTTTTGAACAATTTTATAGAGAGCAAACAGGGGATTTGCATAACGTAAAAGGTCACGGCCTTGGTTTAGCATATGTAAAAAAGATAATAGACTATCATAACGGAAAGATAATTTTAGAAAGCGCATTAAACAAGGGAACAGTATTTTCAATAGAATTGTTTGCCAACAAATAACATATTATGAATGATAATAAGAGAATTTTATTAGTAGAAGATGACCCAAATTTTGGTATTATTCTTCGAGATTTTTTAAAAATGAATGATTACGACGTTGTTTTAGCCAAAAATGGAATGGAAGGATTTGAAAAATTTAAGAAACATGATTTTCATATATGCATACTTGATGTTATGATGCCTTATAAAGATGGATTTACTTTGGCTGAAGAGATAAAAGAAATCAATCAAGATGTTCCAATAATTTTTCTAACAGCAAAATCTTTAAAAGAAGATGTATTAAAAGGCTATAAAATAGGTGCGGACGATTATCTTAAGAAACCCTTTGATAGTGATGTATTATTGTATAAGATTAAGGCTATTCTAAAAAGAAATAAGCTAAGTGCAATATTAGACACAGATGAGTATGAATTTAAGTTTAGTTCTTTTGAATTTAATTCTAAACTAAGACACCTTAAGTTTAAAGATAATAAACATGTTAAATTATCTCCTAAAGAGAATATGTTATTAAAGATGTTACTATTACATAAAAATGATCTAATGCCTAGAGAATTGGCTTTAACAAGAATATGGAGGGATGATAATTATTTTACCTCTAGAAGTATGGATGTATATATTGCAAAACTAAGGAAACAGTTAGAGATAGATCCAAATGTTAAAATAAATAATATTCATGGAGAAGGCTTTCGACTAGTCTCTGATTAGATTATTGATATGTGCTATAATTTTTTCAAAATCATATTCCGGAGTTATCCATTCTACTTTATCAATTGATTTGAACCAGGTTAATTGTCTTTTAGCATATCTCCTTGTATTCTTTTTGATTTCACTTATACACTCCTCTAAGGAGTATTTATTTTCTATATAATTAAAGACTTCACTGTAGCCAATGGTATTCAATGCTTTTAAACTTTTTAAGCTATAAAGTTCTTTTGCTTCTCTAATTAAACCGTATTCAACCATATTATCAACACGAATATTAATTTTATTATACAATTCTGATCTATCTTGATTTATTCCTAATACGATTATATTAAAATCTCTTTTTTTCTTTTTCTTTTTCAGGAAACTTGAATATGATTTTCCTGTTGATATAGAAACTTCTAATGCTCTAATTAATCTTCTAGGATTATTTATATCTATAGCATCATGTGATACTGGATCTAATAGTTTTAACTGATCTTGCAATTTTTTTATTCCCTTCAATTCTAAATCTAAGTAAAGTGAATTCCTAGTATCGTTGCTTATTTCCGGTATTTCATCTAATCCATATAAGATGGTATTTATATATAAACCAGATCCACCGACAAGAATAGCTATATCATTTTTATTGAAGATTGAATTTATAGAATTTAAAGCATCTTTCTCATAGTCAGATATGTTATAATCATCATTAATACTTTTATTATTTATTAGATGATGTTTAATACTGTTAAGCTCAGAATTTGATGGTTTTGCAGTCCCAATATTCATCTCTTTATAAAATTGTCGAGAGTCTGCAGATACGATTTCAGTTTTAAAATAATTAGCAATCTTAATTGCCAAATTTGTTTTTCCTATTGCTGTAGGACCTATAATGGTTATTAGGTGTTTGCCCATCGATTATTTTGTTAATCTATCAATAACATTTGCTTTGTCCTTTTCTAAAAGCATTTTAAATAGTTTAAGGGTTGCCATAGCATCACCATCAGCCCTATGCCTTTTCTCAATTTTTATACCAAGACTGGTTGTTAATTTCCCTAAACTATATGAATCTTGTTCTGGAAGAAGTTCTTTGGATAACTCTATTGTGCATAAAGTTTTCCTATTAAAGTTAACCCCTATGTTTGTAAATTCATTTCTTAATACTCTATAATCAAAATCTGCATTATGAGCCACCAATATACAGTTGTTTGTTATATGCATAATTTTCTTCGATATATCTTTAAATTTTGGTGCCTTTTTCAACATTTCTTTGTTAATTCCAGTAAGATTTTGGATAAAGGGCTGGATTTCTTTCACTGAATTAACTAAGGTGTATATTTGATCGGATAGCCTATTATTCTGAAATTTATAAATAGCTATTTCGGTAATTTTTTCTTCATTAAATTTACCTCCAGTAGTTTCTATATCAATTATTGCGTATATAATGTTGTTTTTTTAGTTTCTTTCTCCAAAAATCAAACTTCCTATTCTAACCATATTACTCCCATATTTAATAGCTAATTTATAATCATAACTCATGCCCATTGACAGGACTGTTATATTTGGATAAGTGATCCTTAGGCTATCATAAAAATCATTTAAATAACTAAATTCATTTTTTAAGATTGCTTCATTATTTGTAAAACTTGCCATACCCATTAATCCTATAATTGAAATATTCTCTAGACTTTTGAATTCCTCTGATTCTAATATTGGTCTTACTTGATCTATAGATAAGCCAAACTTTGTTTCTTCAGAAGCAATTTTAATCTGTAATAAGCAATCTATAGTTACATTATTCTTTTTTGCTTGACGATTGATCTCTTTTAAAAGTTTAAAATTGTCAACACTATGTATAAGCTTAATAAAATTGGCTATATATTTTACTTTATTTTTCTGTAAATGACCTACCATATGCCATTCAATATCTTTTGGCAATGAGTTATATTTACTTACGAGTTCTTGAACTTTATTTTCACCAAAAATCTTTTGCCCAGCTTCATATGCTTCCATTATTTGATCATTAGACTTTGTTTTAGAGACAGCGACTAATTTTACAGAGTTATCAATAGAATGACATAAATTATTTAAATTATCACTTATATTCATTTGTCTTGCTATTGAAATTGTTTGGCAACTAACTCAGCTTTTTTACTCTCTGAATAATCATAAAAACCTTCACCAGATTTTACACCTAATTTTCCTGATTTAACCATATTTACTAATAACGCTGATGGAGCATATTTTGAATTCTTAAATCCTTCATGCATTACTTGAAGTATTGATAAACATACATCTAAACCAATAAAATCAGCTAATTGTAGAGGGCCCATTGGGTGACCCATTCCAATTTTCATTATACTATCTATATTTTTTACTTTAGCTACTCCATTATTTAATGCTTCAATTGCTTCATTTATCATTGGTAATAGAATTCTATTTGCTATAAATCCAGGGTAGTCATTTACTTCAATTGCAATTTTCTTGATTGTTTCTGACAACTCTATTATAGTTTTTGTAGTCTTATCACTTGTTTTGCGTCCTCTTATAACCTCAACTAATTTCATAATAGGTACAGGATTCATAAAATGCATTCCAATAACCTTATCTTCTCTTTTTGTAGATCCTGCTATTTCTGTTATTGAAATAGATGAAGTGTTTGTAGCTAGGATAGTTTCAGGAGAGCATATTTTATCTAACTGTGAAAATATTTTCATCTTGACTTTTATGTTTTCTGTAACAGCTTCAATAACAAGATCAGATGATTTTGCACTATTTATATCAGTTGAGGTAGAAAGATTACCTAATGTTGCTGTTTTTTGATCAGAGCCAATAACATCTCTTTTAATCATTCTGTCAAGATTAGTTGTAATACGATTTACACCATTTTTTAGTGAGTTAGAATTTAGATCAATAAGATTAACATGATAATTATTCATAGCAAAAACCTGAGCAATTCCATTTCCCATAGTCCCTGCACCAATAATTGAAATTTTTTTCATAAGTTATTTGTTAAAGGAAGTTATTATTTCTAGCGCAACTTTTAATGCTTTATATCCATCTTCTAACGTTACCTTAGGGGGTATATCTTTCTCAATTGAATCAGCTAAACTCTCTAATTCTTCAAGAATAGCATTAGAGTTGTTAATTCGATTTTTATCAATTGTTATCTGTTTCTTGATTCCTTCCGCATTTTCTAATATCAATTCATTAGTAGATTCTTCCCCTGAATAATCTTTCATAATAACAACTTCACAGTCTTTTTTAAAAAAATCAATTGATATATAGTTTTCTTTTTGGAAAATTCTAATTTTTCTCATGTTTTTTAATGAAATTCTACTTGCAGTTAAATTAGCTACACATCCATTTACAAATTCTATCCTAGCGTTGGCAATATCAGGAGATTTGCTAATAATTGATATTCCACTTGATGAAATATTCTTAATATCAGATTTAACTATGTCAAGAATTATATCAATATCATGAATCATTAAATCAAGAATTACAGGAACGTCTGTGCCTCGTGGATTAAATTGTGCCAACCGATGAGTTTCTATAAACATTGGGGTATTAATTTTATCTTTTACATGTAAGTATGCAGGATTAAACCTTTCAACATGCCCAACTTGTCCTTTGACCCCGTTTTCTTTTGCAAGACTTATTATTTGTTTTGCTTCTTTTAGATTTCCAGTAATAGGCTTTTCAATAAATATGTGTTTTTTATTTGCTAATGCAATGGATGCATAATGAAAATGTGATGGGGTAGGAGTAACTATGTCAACAACATCAACTTCAACTAATAATAATTCAAACGAGTCAAAAAATCTACATGAAAGTTCCTCTGAAACTTTTTTAGAATTAGAACTATCACTATCATAAAAACCTATTAAGTTGTATCTTTTTGATTCTTTAAGAAGTTTTATATGAATTTTACCGAGATGTCCAGCACCAATTACTCCGACTTTTAACATAGATAGTTTTTTGCAAATTTAATATTTTTAAGATCAAATAATAGTTATAAATTTATTGATATTTAGAAATTCATAATATATCTACTATAATTGAATGATTCTTTTAAACATAAAGGTTTAAGAAAAAAATTAATCCAAACAATAAAATCTAAAGGGATTAATAATAAAAATGTACTTTCAGCTATTGGTAAGGTTCCAAGACATTTGTTTATGGATTCTGGATTTATTGATCATGCTTATCAAGATAAAGCCTTCCCTATAGGTGCTGATCAAACCATATCTCAACCCTTTACAGTTGCATTTCAAACTGAACTTCTTGAAATAAATAAAGGAGATAAAGTATTAGAGGTTGGCACAGGAAGTGGTTATCAAGCAGCAGTTTTATGTGAGTTAGGTGCTAATGTTTTTTCTATTGAAAGACAAGGAGAACTTTATAAGAAGGTGATTAATTTTTTGCCAAGCATTAATTATTACCCCAAAAAGATTATATATGGAGACGGATATAAAGGCCTTGAAGAAGAAGCTCCATTTGATTCAATTATTGTGACAGCAGGAGCACCATTTGTTCCTAAAACCCTCTTAAATCAACTTAAAATTGGAGGAAGATTAGTTATTCCAATTGGAGAAAATATTCAAGTAATGACATTGTATATTAGGGTTTCAGAAAAGAAATTTAATATGAAAGAGTACGGAGAATTTCAATTTGTGCCACTTTTAAAAGAAAAAGAATAATATTTATTTTTTATTTTTTATTTTTTTCAGCCTGTCTAGGTCTCTTTTATTTTCTCTATCTTTTATTGTTTCTCTCTTATCATAGAGTTTTTTTCCTTTTGCTAAAGAAATTTCAACTTTAGCCAACCCCTTCTCATTTATAAATAACCTTAATGGAATTATTGTATTACTAGAATTTACAGTTTCTTTCAAAAGCTTTTTTAGCTCATTTTTATTTAGCAGTAATTTTCTTTGTTTTTTTGGCCTATACTCATCTATTGCACTATGGGAATATTTTTCAATATTCATATTTAATATATACAACTCTCCCTTGTTGTCAAATTTGCAAAAACTCTCTGAAATACCAGCTTTATTTTGCCTAATTGATTTAATTTCAGAGCCTGTTAAAACAATTCCAGCAATATATTTTGAAAGTAATTCATAATTGAATTTAGCTTTCCTGTTAATTATATTGACCTTCTTGCTCATGTTAATTGTTGTTTATAAATCTAAATACTGTTAATAAATAATAATTCAAATTGTAAATTTTTTCTCAATTAAAATATTCTATTGATTATTTTTGACTTAGAAATTTAATTTAGTAAAAATATGCAAAAAGATCTTGAAATTTTCAATTTAATTGATCAAGAAAAATCTCGTCAAATTGAAGGTATAGAGTTAATTGCTTCTGAAAATTTTGTAAGTGATCAGGTATTAAAAGCAACTGGTTCAGTATTAACAAATAAATATGCAGAAGGATATCCTGGCAAAAGGTATTATGGTGGATGTCACGTTGTTGATGAAATTGAATCTATAGCTATTGAAAGAGCTAAGGAATTATTTGGTGCTGTTTGGGCAAATGTTCAACCTCATTCAGGAAGTCAGGCAAATTCTGCAGTCTTTTTTGCGTGTTTAAATATTGGAGATAAAATATTAGGGTTTGATTTATCTCATGGAGGACATCTTACACATGGATCATCAGTTAATTTTTCAGGAAAGCTATATAATCCTGTATTCTACGGAGTTGATAAGAAGACTGGAAGATTAGATTATGATCTAATTATGGAAATTGCACAAAAAGAAAGACCTAAATTAATTATAGCTGGTGCTTCAGCCTATTCAAGAGATATAGATTATAAGAAGTTTAGAGAAATAGCAGATAGTGTTGATGCATTACTAGTAGCAGATATATCTCATCCAGCAGGTCTAATAGCTAAAGGGATATTAAATGATCCCTTACCTTATTGCCATATAGTTACAACTACAACCCATAAAACATTAAGAGGCCCTAGAGGCGGATTAATTATGATGGGAAAAGATTTTGATAATCCTTTTGGAGTTAAATTAAAAAATGGATCATTAAAGAAAATGTCATCTATTCTAGATTCAGCAATATTTCCAGGGAATCAAGGTGGACCTCTTGAACATGTTATTGCAGCAAAAGCGATAGCTTTTGGAGAAGCTTTTACAGATGAATATATGTATTACATACTTCAAGTCAAAAAGAATGCTGCAATAATGGCTAAGGCTTTTATCGATAGAGGATATGATATTATTTCTGGCGGAACAGATAATCATATGATGCTTATAGATTTAAGAAATAAAAATATAACTGGAAAGGAGGCTGAATCAACTTTAGGAAAGGCTGAAATTACTGTTAATAAGAATATGGTCCCATTTGATGATAAATCACCTTTTATTACCTCAGGAATTAGAGTTGGTACTGCAGCAGTAACTACAAGAGGACTAGTTGAACAAGATATGATAAACATTGTAGACTATATAGATAGAGCCATCCTAAATAAAGATGATGAAGAGACTCTTAATGAAATTGCAAGTTCTGTTAAAAAGATGATGAAAGACAAACCATTATTTAGCTCTTAATCATCCTGAATCACATGCTGATATGCACCTAAATCAGGGTTAATAGTCCTATTTACATTTAATAAATCAAAAGGGATCATATTTGAAAAGAAATGATCACCTTGATTTTTTGCTGCTGAATTTTCACCAATAATCATATCATTTTCATACGGACTTAAAAATTCTGGATCTTGATTTAATATTAAATTCTCAAAATGTTCTTGATTTTCAAAATCATATATGCTTGTATTAAAACTATTATTTATGTCTGTAAATTTTACCAAGCAATTACTAAACTTATAATCTAATTCTGAATCATCTAGTTGTTCTATAAGTAATTCAATATTTTGGCTACCATAGATTATACAGTTGTTAAAATAAGCTTCTAAAATCTCATTATTAAGTATGTTATCTTCTGAGTCAATTAAATAATTATTAAGTAAAAGAGTTGGAAATTGTCTAAATCCAGAGTTCCAATAATTGGCAATTGTACAGTGTGTGAAGCTATATTTACCACCATAAGTTGCAGCAAAAGAAGACTGACCTGAATTATTTATAACTAGATTTTCTGCTTTAATGGAAGATCCCTTAGCAAGTATACCAAAATTGCTTGAATTATAAATTTTACTATTTCTTATTACTAGTTTTTCTTGAGTATTTTCAAAATCTCCACTTATATATACTCCAATAGAGCTATTTTTGATTGTTGTATAGTTAATTTCATTATTTATACTTCCGTCAAATAACCAGATTGTTCCCCATTGTCCTGGAATATTTTCAAAAATTGGTTCTAATCTATCTGCTTCGAAAATAACTTCATTTTCTAAAAGTTCTTGATCTAAACTAAACTCACCATTTATTTTTATTGAGGCTCCATTTGTTACAATTAATCCAGAATTTGCATGAAAATGTATTCTAGATCCAGAATTTATTGTTAGGATTTCATTTTCAGGAACAGCAGCATATCCATAGATTACATATGGTTTGTCTGAAGTAAAGTTTAATTCAGATTGATATAGAAATCTTCCTTGTATATTAGTTTCGTCATCTATCCCATCTCCATCTATATCAAAACTTAATGTTTCAATGATATATTCATTAGTTTGATTGTCAAGATATCTTTGAGGATATATGAAAGTTGCATCTTTGATCAATGTGACTAATTCAACTTTTTGTAGGTTTTCGCCATTATTAAATTGAATATAATCAGTATAAAGGAATTGTGTGCCTTGGTCTGACAAATCTTCTATATCAACAGTTGTTTCGATAAAAATGTATAAACTATCATTAGCTAGAAGTTCAATATTCTCAAAATATTTACCTGCACTAGATCCTGATCCATACATACCATCAACATTAAGTCTATAATAAGAATTTTCGCCATTTCCTAAGTTTATATTTGGGATTGTAATATTTTCATCGGAGTTATTATAAACTTTTAAGTTGTATGTGCTTGAGCCTATATTTGTAAAAATTGTATCCAGATAAACAGTGTCTTTTGAGAAAGACAAATTTCCAGAGCTTAATTCAAAGTTAAAGTCATTTTTGCAGCTACTCCAAAATATAATAATTATTAGAGATGTAGATATTATTAGTAATCTTCTCATTATTTGATTAATTCTATATATGACTTAATTCTAATTTTATCATCTAATAACGCTGGATTTAAGCATTTTATTGAATTATCTTTTAGGTATAATTTTTATTTCAAAAAGTTTATCCCACATCTTACCAGTTACAAA
>CAZBCJ010000013.1:17287-18668 GCA_964490545.1 uncultured Flavobacteriaceae bacterium
TTTTAGGTATAATTTTTATTTCAAAAAGTTTATCCCACATCTTACCAGTTACAAAGATGCTATTAGAAGCTTTATTATATGCAATACCATTTAGTACATCTAAATCTTTATGATTAGTTACTTTTTCTTTTAATGATGATAAATCAATAACACCCTCAACTACACCATTTTTTGGATTTATAATAGCAATACCATTTGCCATATATATGTTTCCATATATTCTATCTTTAATCCATTCAAGCTCATTTATATTAGCAAGTTTTCTTTTGTTTGTATGAGGCTGTATATAGCCTAATTCTTTCATTGACTTAGGATCTAATAGCCATATTTTATCTGTTCCATCGCTTTTATAAATATTTTTCCCATCGTTACATAAACCCCATCCTTCTTTGCTCTTATCATAAGAAAAAGTATCTATAATATTAAGAGTATTAACATCATAAATAAAGCCAACTTTTTCTCTCCATGATAAGAGATATATTAAATCATCTAAAATTGTTATTCCCTCAGCAAAATATTTTTTATTAATATTTTTTTTATTTAATATCTCACCTGTCTCATAATCAACTTTTCGAAGCTCTGATTTCCCGTATCTCCCAATACTTTCATATAAAAACCCATTATAAAACTCAAGACCTTGCGTATAAGCATTTATATCATGAGGGTATACATTAATAATCTCATATGAGTAAACCGTTGGAGTTAAGTTGTTTTTGGGTAAGGGTTTAGATTTATTATCATTACAATTAATTAATAATAAAGATATAATAAGAGTCAAGGCTATATTACAAATACTATTTTTTATCATACAATAATTTAATAGGGTAAATTTAAGTTATATATTTTTAAATTACTCAAAAAAATTATTGACTAATAGCAAAAATTGTATCTTTGCTTTGGCAAGTCCTACACAACTAGCTCCTGATTAATCCTCCAGAACGGGAACGTAGCAAAGGTATTTGGTTGTAGCAGTGTGATGTAGGTAGCTTGCCATTTTTTTTACAATTATGTATAAAATAATTTTAATAACTGGAGGGTCATCTGGAATAGGAAAAGCCATAGGCGAACACCTTGCTGATAAAGATTACACTGTTTATGGTACTAGCAGAGATATATCCAAACATCCTGAATCTAAACTTAAGCTATTAACTCTGGATGTAACTAATAATGATCAAATTAATTCATGTATTAGTCAAATTATTAATAGAGAAGGTAGGATAGATGTCCTAATTAATAATGCTGGGGTTGGTATTACAGGTCCATTAGAAGAAATTCCAGAAGAGGAAATACATAAGCACTTTAAAACAAATTTATATGGGCCCATTAATATGATTAAAGCAGTGTTGCCATTTATGCGGAAACAAAGAAATGGTTTAATTAT
>CAZBCJ010000014.1:0-18449 GCA_964490545.1 uncultured Flavobacteriaceae bacterium
TTCATGTTCATCTTTCAAATTTTCTCGTTTAATAACACTTTGGCAATTTTTGCATTTCTCCCATCTTGTCTTAGGTGCTTCATCACCTCCAATATGAATATATTCTCCAGGGAACAAATCTATAACTTCATCAATAACATCTTCTAGGAAATTAAAAGTCTCTTCTTTAGAACAATAAATATCCTCAAAAACTCCCCATAATGTAGCTACATTTACATTTTCACCTGTACATCCTAATTCAGGATATGCTGCTATCGCTGCTTTTGAGTGGCCTGGCATTTCAATCTCAGGAATTATAGCTATTTCTCTTTCTAATGCATAATTAACAATGTCTTTTACTTGTTCTTGAGTATAATAACCTCCATATCTTGTTTTGTCATATTTTCTAGGCCTATCTGTATAATGGCCTGCAAGAGTAGAATCTCTGTAAGCTGCAATTGTATTTAATTTTGGATATTTTTTTATTTCAATTCTCCATCCTTGATCTTCAGTTAGATGCCAATGAAATGTATTAAATTTAAGCATGGCTAGAGCATCAATATACTTTTTTATAAACTCTACAGAGAATAAATGTCTTCCTACATCTAAATGCATACCTCTGTATTTAAATCTAGGATCATCTTCAACTATTTGACACTTTATACTGATTTCTGCATTTGGATATGTTTTATTTTCAAAAGAGACAGGAATTAGTTGTCTTAGCGTTTGTATTGCATAAAAAGCACCTTTATTATCACTAGAAGTAATTGTAATCAATTTTTTTCCAATTTCTAGTTTGTAAGCCTCAGGACTAGTAAAGTTTTTATCTAATTTAAATTCAATATGACTATTAGATTGATTATTATTTTCTAATGATAAATACTTATGCTTTCCTTGACTTAGAAATGACTTAAGAAAATTAACTGAATTTTTAAATTCACTAGTGTAGCTTATAGAAGTTTTTGTATCTAAAATAAAATAATCATCAAGAAAAATTTGACTACTAGGAGCAGGTATAATTTTAGATTCATAATTGGTAGAACAACCCAAATAAAAAAGGCTGATTATAAGATAAAAAACAGATAAAACTATTACTTTCTTGTACATCAATTTAGTATATTAGATGTCTAAAGATATATAAAATTATATTACTATTTTTTGAGTATTTGCAATGGATATTAAAGATAAAATAAACTCACTTCGAAAAGAGCTTCATGAATATAATTATCAATACTATGTTCTTGATAACACAGCTATTTCTGATTATGAATTTGATCTAAAATTAAAGGAGTTACAAGAACTAGAAAATAATCATCCAGAGTTTTATGATTCAAATTCACCTACACTTAGAGTTGGGGGAGAAGTCACTAAAGAATTTCAATCATCTATTCATAATAATCCAATGTTTTCGCTAGATAATTCTTATTCAATTGATGAATTAAGAGATTGGGAAAAGAGAATAAAAAAAATTGTAAATCAATCAATAGAGTATACATGTGAGCTTAAATTTGATGGTGTTTCAATTAATTTATTATATGAAGAAGGTAAATTAATGAGAGCAGTAACTAGAGGTGATGGTATTCAAGGGGATGATGTAACAGTTAATGTAAAAACTATACCAACTGTTCCACTTATTTTAAAAGGCAATTATCCAAATAGGTTTGAGGCTAGAGGGGAAATTGTTATGCCTCTTAAGGGCTTAAAGAAGCTTAATGAAGAAAGGGTTTCTAATGGTGAGGAACCTTTTAAAAACACTAGAAATACAGCTTCTGGCAGTCTAAAGCTACAAGACAGTCATGAAGTATCAAAAAGACCATTAGATTGCTTATTATATTCGATAAAGGTGGAGGATGATAGTACTCTAGACTCACAATTTGATGTATTAAATAAAGCAAAAGGATGGGGATTCAATGTTTCAAAGAATTATACTAAAGTTAAATCAATAGATAAGGTGTATGAATTTGTTAATTATTGGGAAGAAAACAGAAATAAACTTCCATATGATATTGATGGAATTGTTATAAAGGTTAATAATTTTTTACAACAAGCAACATTAGGGTATACATCTAAATTTCCAAGATGGGCACTTGCATATAAATTTAAGCCAGATCAAGCTCAGACAAAACTTTTAAGCATATCATATCAAGTAGGAAGAACAGGTTCAATAACACCTGTTGCTAACTTAAACCCTGTTGAATTAGCAGGCACAGTTGTTAAAAGAGCATCACTTCACAATTCTGATTTTATAAATAAAATGGATCTTAGGATTAATGACTTTGTATACTTAGAAAAAGGAGGAGATATAATACCAAAAATAGTAGGTATAGTAAAAGAAAAAAGAACAAATGATTCAACTCCTATTGACTATATTTCAAGTTGTCCTGAATGTAAATCACCATTAGTAAAGAACCAAGGTGAGGCAAATCATTATTGCATAAATAAAAATCATTGTTCTCCTCAAATAATTGGTAGAATTCAACATTTTATTTCTAGAAAAGCCATGGATATTGATGGTCTTGGGGATGAAACTGTAGCATTGCTAGTTAATTCAGGAATTATAAAAGACTATTCAGATTTATATAAATTAAAGATTGAAGATGTAATAGGTCTAGAAAGAATGGCTGAAAAGAGTTCTATTAACCTTGTTGACGGAATTAAAAAGTCATTAGAGATTCCTTTTGAAAGGGTCTTATATGCATTAGGAATAAGGTATGTTGGCTCAACTGTTGCAAAAACTCTTGCAAGACACTATAAGAATATTGATAAATTAATATCATCAAATATTATAGAGTTAGAATCAGTTGATGAGATAGGGGAGAAAATAGCCTCTAGTGTTATTGAATTTTTTAGTGATAAAGAAAATATTGAGATGATAAACACACTAAAATCTTATGACCTGCAGTTTAAACTTGAAGAAAACAATAATGAAACCACTTCAGAGATATTAATTGGAAAATCGATTGTTGTCTCGGGTGTATTTGAAAAATATTCTAGAGATGAATTAAAAAAACTGATTGAAATAAATGGTGGAAAAGTATCAAGCTCAATATCTAAGAACACTTCGTTTATATTAGCTGGATCAAATATGGGGCCTAGTAAAAAACAAAAGGCAGAAGCTTTGGGTATTAAAATAATAGGAGAAGAAGAGTTTATTAAAATAATTTATTCTAATTAATGCATAAAGAAAGCCTGAGAATTTTTAATTTTCAGGCTTTCTTTAATATTATAAAACTATATTAAAATGTTATTTCACCTTCATTAGGTTGATAAACATAATTAAAAGTATAGTATCTACTTTGATCTACAAAAGCATCTGGGTTTTCAGGTGCTCCTTCATAATAGCTTAGTATTTCAACTTTAGCATATTTACCATCAGCAGTTTTAAAAACTAATATTCTTCCAACAGTTGGTGTAATTAAATATGTTGGTGGACCAGCATAGGTATACCATCCATTTCCACTACCCGAGATAATAGCATAACCGCTTTCACTATCTTGAGTGAATAAATTTACATCTACTTCTGTTACATCTGCCATTGTTCCCGTTGCAATATATGCTCCTGCATCACCACTTCTAGTAGGCTCATCAGTAGTTCCCATTGATGTGCCGCCATTAACAATTATATCAGTAGCTCTAAAGGCAATATCCCAATCCGTTTCATTATCTGTTTCCATTCCTGTATCAAAGTCAAACTTTGTAAAAAGACCTGATATTGGCTGTCCTTGACCACCTTCTTGAGGAGCATGTAAGTCTTCAACAGTAATTGAGACAACAGGCAATAAGTCGTCACTATCGCTATCACAAGCTATAAAACTTGTTATAGCTAACGCAATTGTTAAAAATTTAATCGTTTTCATTGTTTTCATGTGTTTAAAATTTATAAATGTTAATAATTAAGTTTATTGATTTAAGAAACATTCTATCATAATTGAATGTTAATTTTACTGTAATAAATTCTTCCGCTTATATTGCTAATATTATTTATATCCTTAAAATTGAATAAATTGTTTATGCCAAAACCAATTTTAGAATAATTGTTAATTTCTTTATTTAATGCTAAATCTGCGATCACATATCCTTTAACAAAATCATCATAAACATCTAAATAGGTATTATTATTTGTATCATATAATCCATATTTACTTCTATAGGTTAATCTTATGTTTCCGTTAAACTTAGACTCATGGTTCTTATAAAATAATTTTATATAACCCATATGTCTCGACCTGTTGTATAATCCGAAATAGTCATTTTTCTCTAATTGAAATGTGGGAGAAACAGGAGTTTCTCTTGCATATACTTCTCCATCATTAAAAGCTCTAATTCCTTCCTTATCAAAGGCAAATAAAAGTTGATATCCTGCTGATAGTTTAAAGTTATTATTAGGCTTGTATGAGGAATTTATTTCTAATCCATAAGTAACAACTTCATTTATATTATAGTAACTAAAAACATTTTGACCATTTATTTTATTTGCTATTACCCTAGTGTCAATTAGGTTTGTGATGTTGTTGTAGAACAAATTAAAATCTGTCGATGTTTCAGATGAAAATTTTACATCTGTGCCTATATTTATAGCAATTGATGACTCGGCTTCTAACTTATTGCTAAATTCATTTAATGGCACAACAATATTTGCTATTTCTCCTTGATCAATAAGTTGAGGAAGAACTTCTGAAACAGCATTATAACCTAATACAGTATACCCAATAGTAGCATTTGTAAAATTGAAATATAATTGTCTAAAATCAGGAGCTTTATATCCATATCCTAAAGATCCTTTTATAGCTGCTTTATCATTTATTTCATATCTGACAGCAGATTTTGGACTAAATTGAGATTTATATTCATTGTTGCTATCGTATCTACCACCAATAATAAGATTTAACTTTTCTTTTGGCTTAAAATCATATTGTACAAATGCATAAGGAGATTTAAATTCTGGTCTAGTTGTAAAGTAAGTTCTTTCCAGTGTTTCATTATTATATCCCAGTCCAAAAACATATGTATTGTTTATTTCTGTTTTATAAATTGACTTAAATTCTATATGTATAAGATTATGATCATAAAAACTGGAACTGTAATTTTCCCCATCTGTTGTATTTAAGTATTCGTCAGCATAATAATTAGTTTTGTAGAATTCAATACTATTATTCCATTTGTCATTTGACCTTAAATTCCCAGTTAACGATAAATTCCACTCTTTAATAGAACTCTCACCAAGTAGTTCGGTGCTTGCTATATAATCTTGGACTTGATCAAAATATCTTCCATTTATTGCTATTGATAGTTTTTTAGAAAAATCAAAAGTAGCCTTTGAATTTATAGTGTAGTTTTTAAAAGGATCGACTGTATTTAATTCATCATTTTCGTCTAAATCATAACCATCACTTTTATAGGAGTTAGCAAATAGTGTAAAACCAATTTTATTTTTTTTATAATTGACTAATAAGTTGGCATCATTTGTATTATTGGATCCTATATAATAGCTTAAATCACTATCAAACCCTTCAACTGGTCTCTTGGTAATTATATTAATTACTCCTCCTATAGCTTCACTTCCATATAGGCTAGAAGATGCCCCTTTAACTATTTCTATTTGTTTAATATTTCCAGTACTAAATCTATTTATATCTAGAGTACCTGCAGATCTTCCAATTATTGGTAGTCCGTCAATTAAAATTAGAGTGTATTGTGAATCTAATCCTTGCAATTGAATTCCCTCACCACCTCCAAAATCAGGAATTGTAATTAAACCTGCTTGTTCATTTAATATTTCTGAGAGTCTTGTTGAATTACTGTTCTCTATTTCTTTTTGTGTAATAATAAGTGCAGGTAGTGGGAGGGAAGATAAATTTCTAATCGTTTTAGTCCCCGTTATAATGACTTCTTTAAGAATGTTTTGATTTATGGAGTCATTTAATTGTTTTTCTTGACTATAAGAAGAAAAAACTATTAATATCGTAAGAAATAATAACTTGTGTCTTTTAAACATATTTTTTCTAAACGAGTGCAAATATAATACTAATTTAGAATAGTTCTAAATAAAAAATGAAGTTTTTTTGTGTTAATTATTAAAAGTAAGCTTAATCAGAATAGTAGTTAGAAGGACCATTTTAATCTAGCATATAAACCATTAATTTTATTAATAGGATTATTAAAATTTTCTGGATTATTTGCATCAGGAATAGCATTATTTACTGGATCATTTATGTAAAAAAATTGTCCAATTATACTTGCGTCAAGAGATGAATTAATTTCATAGGAAATATTAGGAGAAAAGAAAAAGAAATTAATTCCTTCACCATAAAGTAGAGTAAACGATGAATTTATTGCAGGTGTAATAAATGCAGAAGCCTGAATTAAAAAACTATTTTTTGAGGGCATTAAATTTTTTGGTGAAAGCACATTCTGTGTTACTGATTGAAGATCAAATTGTTGAGGATCTGAAAATCCATTTGAATTATACAGATGAGATCCTAAAATATAAAAACCGTTTTTGAATGAGTAATCTATTGATGTAGAGAGGCTAGTAGAATTTTCTTCAGAAGAATCATCTGAAATAAAGTAGGTGATTTCCCCCTTAAATCCTGCATTTTTTATGTTTCCAGCCCATCCACCTCCTAGAGCTATATCATCGATATAATTTGCCAATAAAAATTGAAAATCATACCCCATTTTATTTATTTTATACAATGCAGCAATCACTGAGTTATTTTCTAGAGTAGAGGGTTTATATACAACATCTAAACTAGACAAATCATCTCCAGTATATTGGAAACGAATGACATCTGATCCAGGTCGTTCTATATAATCAAAATCAATAAAGTTATAGGCGTTAAACAGGTCATTTGAATTCCATATAGTATTTATTCCCCAATTAACCCTTTGACGCCCAACGCTTATTTCAATTTTTTCTTTTTGATATTTCATCCACATTCTATCTATTATAGAATGAACTTTAAATTTAGAATCATTAACAAAATAATGAGATAAATCAACATATCCATTATCAGTGTTAAATCCACCTTCATTAAACAGCATACGGTTCCTTAATTCTAAGCCTATTGAAAAATTTTCTTGTATATAACCTCTGATATTAATCCTATTATGAATTAAATGATTTGTTTGGGATTCTTGATGATTTAAGCCTTTAAATTCTAGATATGAAGGCAAATAGGTTATATATCCTCCTAAGGTAAATTCTGTCTTTTTTTCTTGACCTTGCAATCCAATACACGATGCTATGATAAGAAAAAATAGAAAAAATTTATTTTTTAATATCCTTAATAATTTTTCCATCTTCTAAAGTTACAACTCTTCTTGCTCTATCAATAACTCTCTGGTCATGAGTAGAGAATACAAATGTTATATTTTCTTGCTTATTTAATTTAGACATAATGTCAAGTAATTTTGCTGTAGATTTTGAATCTAAATTAGCTGTTGGTTCATCTGCAAGTATAAATTTTGGTTTTGAAGCAAGCGCTCTTGCAACTGCTACTCTTTGCTGCTGACCACCTGATAGTTCTGCTGGTCTTCTTTTTGACATATCACCCATACCTACTTCATTTAGTAAATCACTTGATCTCTGATCCATGTCATGCTTGTTATAGCCCTGCATTAACATAACCATTTCAATATTTTCCTTCGCTGTTAGCACAGGAATTAAGTTATAAGCTTGAAATACAAATCCTATATTATTTAATCTAAATTTTATCATTTGACCTGATGAATATGATGAGATTAATTCATTATCTATAATTACGTTACCACTTGTTGGACTATCTAAACCACCTATACAATTTAATAAAGTAGTTTTTCCTGATCCAGAAGGACCTACTATAGCAGTAAATTCACCATCAGAAATTTTTAAGTTTACACTATCTACTGCCTTAACTTTTAAACTACCTTGTTTATAAGTTTTTTTTAATTTCTCTGTTTCTATCATAATTTAATATTTAAATTGATTTTGTTGCTTCTGCTGGATTTATTTTAAGAGCTCTTATTGCAGGAAATATTGATGAAATGGATGAAATCAATATTACCAATAGACTCAAATTAATATAATATTCAGTTGGAAGCTTTAAATAAAGTATTGTTCCTACACCAAAGTTCTCAAGTCCAGACCCTACGACACTTAAATCTAAACCACTAACACTAAAATAATCTATAGTAATATATGTGATCAGAAGGCCGAATGGTATAGCAACTAAAGAAAGAAATACAGTCTCAAAACAAATCATTAAGAATATATAAATCTTTGTCATACCTATAGACATAAGCATTCCTATTTCTTTTTTTCTTTCAAGAATTGCCATAAGCATAGTATTGATAATGCCAAAGGATAAACCAGAAAGGACAATTAACATAAATATGTATAAAAATGAACTTAACATCTGATTTGCATAGGCAAGTTCAACAGCAATTTCATTCCAGGATTTAATATCTAGAGTATTATTAATTTTCTGTAAATCTAATTTTAATGATTCATTTATAGAGTTAGTAGTAACACCTCCATTAATAGTTAAAATGGGAATTTCATGATAGCCTTTTAAATTAGGCACATTGGAAAAGATAGAACTATTTTTTACAAACACATTGTAATCATCAAACATTCCATTTCCAGATTTAAAAATACCCTCAATTCTAAATAACAAGGAGGTTATATCTCCATTTACATCTTGAAAAGCTACAACGACCTTAGATTTAAGTCTTAGATTTAATTTCTCTGCTAACTTTTTACCAACAATCATTGTGTTTGACCTTTTAGATTCAAAATAATCTCCTTCAATAATTTTAGTATATACATTAGTTACTTTTCTTTCAGATTCAGGATTGACTCCAAGAACATTTACTCCATAGGAGCCAGTAGAATTTGATAACATGCCGTTTATTACAGCTCTTTTAGAATAGGCTTTTACTCTATTATCTTTTTTTAATATTTCCTCTAAATAGGAAATATTAGAAATAGTATCACCTAGTGAATATTCTCTAGAGAACTCTTTATCATGTATTTGAATGTCTGCCAGATAAGTATTTATTGCTGTGTTCATCCGTTGACTATTTAGAGTAATCATTAAAGATGAAATTATTAATCCTCCATATAGGCCTAATACTATGGAAAGAATTACTACCAGACTTCTTTTTTTATTTCTCCAGATATTTCTCCACCCTATTTTTATTAATGTAATTAGATTCATTCTTTCATAGCTTTTACAGGGTTTAAAGATAAAATCCTAATGGCTGGATAAACTGATATAAGTATCGAAATAGAAAAAATAAAAAGGGCATGTGAGATAGGTATATCCCAGTTTATAGAAAAAGGCATTACTGGATCAAAACCAAATTCACCCATTGCATCGCCTAATCCTTCCCCAAAACTTTCTATATTAATTGGATTTTTATTGAAATAATTTGAAATAGGTCTAGTTATTACTACTCCAATTATTACTCCTATAGAAGAGAGTATAATAGTCTCTAATAATATTATCAGATATAATTTTATTTTATTCATTCCAATTGAGAGCAAGACACCAAACTCGTACATTCTCTCTTCTGTCATCATAAGAACTGTTCCGAACATCCCAAAGCATACAATTACATATAATATAAAGGCCATTATTAAACCCCCTACATTATCTGCTGTAATCATTTGATCCAATTCAGGAAGAATTTCTTTCCATGTCATAACTTCATAATCATTAGAAATAGCCTTTCTAATATCTTCTGCTATTTTTTTTTCATCGTAATATTCTTTTTTGTCAATAATTAGGTGAGTAGCAATATTTTCTGATGATATATATTCCTGAGCTGATTTTATATCCATAAAAATTGTCATCTCATTTAATTTGGGATTTTTTAAATCAATTATTCCATTAGCCACATATTTACCTGCGGCCATCATACCTTGATAACCTTGACCAAAAAGCACTAAGGTGTCTCCCAGTTTGACATCAAAATATTCTGCTATCCCTTTACTTAAAATTATTCCATCAGTACTGTCAAAGGAAGTTGAGCCTTCTATTATTTTTTTATCCCAATCTGAGATTAGCTGTTCTTTTTCAATTTCAATACCAGTAATTATTGTTCCTTTAGATTTTTCTCCTTTTGAAACCAAAGAAAATGTTTGAAGTCGTTTTGCAATATTATCAATGCCAGCAATAGAATTAATTTCATCAATCAGTATCTCATCTACTTCCATCGAATTATTAACACTTTGTTTTTCCCAATATCCATTGGCATGAACTTGAACATAACCAGAATAAGATTGTACAACTGTTTTTATAATGCGATCATAGAACCCAAGCTGCATACTTCTCATTAAAATCACAAGAATTAATGCTCCTGAAATAGAAAGGGTGCTTATTAAAGTTCTTTTATTGTTTCTCCAGATATTACGCCAGGCTATTTTTAATATCATCTTAAGTTTTTCATATAGTTGGGCATGAAAAACCTACTATTTATATAGAGGTCAAATTTCCATACTAGCCTTTCAACAATGGTTTTATTCCCTTCTTTTTCTAATGGGATAAATTCAATTATTGAAGGCAACTTCTTTCCGTCAAAATTTTTCACTGCTTTTCCATGCATAATACTCACAAGGTCGTTATACTCATCAAAGAATTGTGTTTTTAATTGCATGTAATCAATTTTGTCTATCCACATTATTAGTTTTCCCCAGACAACAGGCGCATCTTCGTTGGGGATGAGTTCAATAATCCAACAATCTAAACCTCCTACTGATTCTTCACCAATTATAGAATTGGTATAATCATTTTGAATTGATGATCTTTGAACAAGATCATCATTTGTAAAATCTGTTCCCATCCAGTTTTGCATCATCATTGACGGAGGAAGCTTTATTGTCCTCTCTATAGATGGAATATAATTCCACACTTCATTTTCTCTTTTCAAGAAAACTGTTCCTTTTTCTTTTGCAGGGGAAAGTACTACTGAGGCAAAATAATCTTCTCCAACTGACCAGCCTTTCATCACCATCTCTTTACTCCATTTGGGACGTATGATTTTTATCATCATTTCTTGGTATGATGATTCTATTCCACGTATTTTTTGTTCGGATTTTTTTAGAATTTCATTTGCTTCTTGCGTGAAGGATGTGAGAAAAGAAAACAGACAAATTATAAAAACTAATTTTTTCATATTGTTGTTTGCCAATTGATCTTTAATAGAAGGAATTGCTGTTCAAATTTACGAAATTTATATTCTTTATAAGCATGATTAATGTCATATATCATTTAGTTCTTTAATTTTAAATCGATCAAGCTCAGCAGTCTCATGTTCTTGAATCATGATTTTTTCAATTCTCTTAATAATATCGGGATGATCTTTGGATAAATCAATTTCTTCGCCCAAGTCATTTTCTAAATTATACAATTCTATTTTCATGTTTCCATCGAAAATATTTTTTCTAATTCCTTTCCATTTACCTATTCTTACAGCTTGTTGACCTTTATAACTTGGGAATTCCCAATAAAGAAAATCATGAGTTTTTTGTTTTGTATTCAACAATGTATTCTTAAAGCTGATGCCATCAATTTTATCAGGAATATTAGCTCCAGTAATATCACATAGTGTAGGTAGAACATCATAGAAGGAAGAAATATGATCTGAAATTGAACCTGGTTTTATTCGATTAGGCCAGCTAACGATCATAGGAACTCTAATACCACCTTCATGTAGAAAACCTTTTGTTTTTCCATAGCCATTGGAAAATGGCTTTGAACTGTTAAAAAAATTAAAATCAACTCCACCAAGATAAGTAGGCCCATTATCACTAGAAAAAACAATTATAGTATTTTCATATTGATCTATTTCTTTTAACTTTTGGATTAATTCTCCTATTTGGTTATCCAGGTGGGTAATCATTGCTGCGTATGTAGCTTTAGGAAACCTATTTGGGAAATAACCTTGATTTCCCAAATATGGATTTGGATCATCTAATATTTCTTTATATGGATTTACACTTTCTACTGGTGCTTGTAATGGCAGGTGAGGAAGTGGTGATGCATAGAATAAGAAAAAGGAATTATTCTTATTATTTTCAATAAATGATAATGCTTTCTGATGAATTTTGTCTGGTGCGTATTCCTTTTGAGTAAAAATAGAATAACTCGATTCATCCATAGGGTTGTCTTCTGGATTTAATTTAGTAGTTGGGCTAATTAAATCATTTTCTAGAAAGACTTTTGTCTCATTTTCCCAAAGATGAGAAGGGTAGAGATTGTGAGCCTGCCTTTGACAATTGTATCCATAAAAAGAATCAAAACCTTGTAGATTTGGAACTCCAACAGTTTCTGGAGCTCCTAATCCCCATTTTCCAAATATTCCCGTTGTGTAGCCCGCTTTTTGTAGTAGTTTGCCAATAGTTACAGTATTTTCTGGAATAGGTCTTTGCCCTTCAAGTGAAGGATCACTAAAAGCTTTAATATAATCCCATACCTCACCTCGATCTCTCCACTCATCATTTCCTCTTATATAGGAGTGCCCCATATGTTTTCCTGTAAGTAAAGAATATCTAGCTGGAGCACATACTGGAGCACCAGAATAATGTTGTGTAAATACCATTCCATTAGTTGATAATAAATCAATATTTGGTGTTTTGATTATTTCCTGACCATTATAACCTACTTCACCATAACCTAAATCATCTGCAAGAATGTAGACAATATTCGGAGAAACTTTATTTTCTTTATTTGAGCAACTACTCAGAAAACAAAGCAGTAATAATAAATAAAATAATTTGTTAAACTTCAATCGCATAAGCATTAGATGTTTTATTATTCATAGCATCAAAATAAAAATCAATTTGACCCAAATACAGACCAAAACATCCTACTTGATTGATTATCACTTTTTCTTGATCAATGTTTGTAACAATTTCCGGTCTATCTAGAAATGTATGTGTATGTCCGCCAATAATTAGATCAATATTCTTTGTTGACTTGGCCAGGGTTACATCAGAGATCTTTTTTGAATTATTTTTATAAGAATGACCCAAATGTGATAGGCAAATAATTAAATCACATTTTTCTTCTTCCTTTAATATTTTGGTCATTTCTTGAGTTATCTCAATAGGATCAAGGTATTTAGTTTCCTTATATAAACTCGTATTAACTAATCCTTTTAGTTCTATTCCTAATCCAAACACCCCAATTTTAATATCAGATTTATTAAATATCATATAGGGTTTTGCATGTGAATCCATTATGGTGTTTTTAAAATCATAATTGGATGAGATAAATTGAAATTTTGCATTAGGAAGCTGCGCGTATAAACCTTCTATGCCATTATCAAAATCGTGATTACCAATAGTAGCAGCATCATAGTTTAGCATACTCATTAGTTTAAATTCAATTTCTCCTCCGTAATAGTTAAAGTATGGCGTTCCTTGAAAAATATCCCCTGCATCTAGCAATAATGTATTAGGATTACTACTTCTTATAGATTCAATAATTGTTGATCTTCTTGAGACCCCGCCCTTATTTGGAAATTTTGCATGATTGTCATTAAATGGTTCAATATGACTGTGTACATCATTTGTGTGCAAAATGGTAATTTTCTTTTGCTTAGTATCCATACAACTATTAAAATTTAAAGCACTTCCAGAAAGGAGTAATGATGAATAGATACTATTTTTAATAAAGTTTCTTCTTTTCATTAGTTCTTTATAATAAATCTATTGTCTATTTTAAAATTTACAGTATCAACTTCTTTAAAATAGTCAATAAGTACATTTCTTATTTTATAATCTAGGATAGTGTTTTTCTTACTTTTACTAAAAAAAGTCATTTTATCTCCACCATTTAGCAGATAATCACTAGTTGCTACAGCATAAATTTCATTTTCATCAATCTTTTTACCGTTAATTTTTGCATCTAAAAGATTGTAGTTTTTATCTAATACAATATTTATTCCTGAAATGGGATGAGCTTTTTTGCTTAGAGTTAGATAATTAATTAGTTCGTAAACATCTCTACCTTTTAACTCACAAACAACAACGCTGTTTTCAAAAGGCATTATTTTATAAGCTGTTCTAAATGTTATATCTCCTTTTGAAATCATTGATCTTATGCCGCCGTGATTTAATAAGACAAAATCAATATTTTTATTTGTCCTAGCCTTGTATACTGGATTTGATAGGTTCAGCGTAACATCTGCCATCATATTTCCAATAGCAGTATTGAGAAGTCCATTTTGTTTGTCATAATCTACAGGACTATATGCCAGGACACTATCCATTTGTTTATCAACCTTATTCTTATAAGGAGCAATAAAATCTACTATATTATTATCATTTTCAATGGTATTATTTATCTCAATTTTATTTCCTGATAATATATGCTTATTTTCACAGCTTTCTATTGAGAAAAATAAAAGAAATAAGGTGATAATTCCTCTGCTCATATTTAGAATTAATATAACAATTGTTATGTTTAATTAATTACATTTGTATAATACCAGTAATAAGATATGTTTTTAAACTTATTTAGGAAAAGATCTAACCAAAAATATATTAACAAAATATTAAATTCTAAGAGATCAAAAATTAGTGAAAAAAAGATTCGATCTGTTGGAATTATATTAAGTCTTGATGAATATAAAGATTACGATAAATTGCGTGAAATCTTTGTTGATTTTGGTGTAAATGAGAATAAGATTAAGTTTATAACATATATCTCCGATAAAGATTTTCAATTAAACCATTGGGATGATTATTTTAACCCTAAGGATTTTGGATGGAATGGAAACATAACTAATATTGCTCTAACTGAATTCATAGATTTTAAATATGATGTTCTTATAAGTTATTATCGAATAGATAATTTAGATTTAAATCTTGTTACTGCGAAATCAAAAGCTAACTTCAAAGTAGGAATATCTAATTTTGATCAACGCTTAAATGATTTTATAATTGATATAGGAACTGAACATGTTGATGTTTTTAAAACTGAATTAGAAAAGTATTTAAAGGGATTAAATAAGATTTTTTAATACTCTCTTGATATACTTTTAATTTTATAATAAATATTTAATTTATACTTTTGCATTCGCTTGATTTAGGATGAAAAAAATTCAATTTATATTAATACTTGGTCTGATACTGTCTTGTGGAGAGTATCAAAAGGCATTAAACTCTGATGTTATTGCAGATAAATTTATTTTAGGAACATCTCTGTATGATGAAGGAAAATTTAAAAAAGCTAATAGGTTATTTACTCAAATTGTTCCTCAATATAGAGGAAGACCTCAGGCTCAGAAATTAATGTATATGCATGCAAAGTGTTTTTATGAAACAAAAAACTACTATACTGCAAATTATCAGTGTGAACGATTTGCTAGTGCTTATCCCGAGAGTGAAAAAGTTCAAGAAATGGCATTTCTTGGGGCGAAGAGCTATTATCATCTTGCGCCAATTTTTTCTAAGGATTCAAAAGAAACATTAACTGCAATTGAAAAGCTTCAAGCATTTATTAATACTTATCCTGAATCTGAATATATAAGTCAGGCCAACGAATTGATATTTGATTTAGATTTCAGGTTAGAAATGAAAGCCTATGATACTGCACTTCAGTACAATACACTTACAGATTATCAAGCTTCTATAAAGGCCTTTGATAATTTTATATTGGATTTTCCAGGATCAAAACTAAGAGAAAAAGCAATGTATTACAGATTTGATTCATCTTATAGGTTTGCGATTAATAGTGTATCTTGGAGGATGCAAGATAGAATTGATAAAGCTATTAGTTACTACAACAGTTTTAAAAAATATTATGAATCATCTGAGTTTATCAAAGAAGCTGATCTGAAATTAAGCGAATTAAACAAATTAAAAACAATATAATAAGAGAATTATGGATTTAAAAAACAGCAATGCTCCTCAAACTACTGAAACTTATAATAAAGATGCTATTGAAGAGAAAACCAATAACATATATGAGGCAATATCTATAATTGCTAAAAGAGCTGAGCAAATCAAAGGTGATGTAAAAAAGGAATTGATTGATAAGTTAGAAGAATTTGCAACATACAATGATAGTTTAGAAGAGATTTTTGAGAATAAAGAGCAAATTGAAGTTTCAAAATTTTATGAAAGACTCCCTAAGGCTCATGCAATTGCTATTCAAGAATGGTTAGAAGAAAAAATTTACCATAGGGATAGTAATGAAGAAATAGAAGAATAATCACATGTCAATTTTAAGCGGAAAAAAAATTCTACTGGGTATATCAGGTGGTATTGCCGCTTATAAAACTGCAATACTTGTTAGATTATTTATTAAAAATGGTGCTGAGGTAAAAGTTGTTATGACACCAGATGCTAAGGAGTTTATTACACCTTTAACTCTCTCAACATTATCTAAGAACCCAGTACATTCTAGTTTTACTTCTGATGATGAAGATGAGACATGGAATAACCATGTAGATCTAGGAATGTGGGCTGATTTGATTCTAATTTGTCCTGCAACAGCTAACACACTGTCAAAAATGGCCAATGGAAATTGTGACAATCTGTTGATTGCAGTTTACTTGTCAGCAAAATGTCCTGTATATTTTGCTCCAGCTATGGATCTAGATATGTACAAACATCAATCAACTAAAGATTCAATAGCTAAACTATTAGAAAATGGAAATATTCTAATTCCTGCTGAAACAGGCGAATTAGCAAGTGGTTTGATAGGAGAGGGTAGATTGGCTGAACCAGAGTCAATTTTAGATTTTATTGAAGCAGATATTATCAAGTCATTGCCTTTAAGGGGTAAGAAAGTGTTAGTTACAGCTGGACCTACCTATGAAGCTATAGATCCTGTAAGATATATTTCAAACCATTCGAGTGGAAAAATGGGTTTTGAAATTGCAAAAAAAGCTTCAGACTTAGGAGCTGAGGTGTTTTTGATAAGTGGTCCATCAAATCAACAAATATCTAATAGATCTATAAATTTGATCAACGTAGTTTCTTCTAAGGATATGCGTAAGCAAGTAATTAAACATTATGCCAAAGCTGATATTGTTATAATGGCAGCTGCAGTTTCAGATTTTAAACCTAAAGATTTTTCAAATAAAAAAATAAAAAAGGACAATATTCAATCTAAAATTGAGTTAGAAAAAACAAAGGATATATTATTAGAATTAGGAAGTCTTAAGAAAAATCAATTTTTAGTTGGTTTTGCTTTGGAAAATGAAAATGAAATTGAAAATTCTTTAAAAAAACTAAAAAATAAAAATCTTGATTTAATTATATTAAACTCTCTAAATGATAAAGGTGCTGGTTTTGGAACAGAAACTAATAAGATCACTATTATCAATAAAAAACAAGAGCAAACTAATTTTGATTTAAAAGATAAATCTGAAGTTGCAGAAGATATTCTTAAATCTATAATGAGCCAAATAAATGTTTAGATTAACTTTAATACTATCGCTATTTATAACAACTCTTACATTTTCTCAGGAGTTAGCCTGCACAGTTACTGTAGATGCTAGACAAACTGGTAATGAAAACCTGCAGATTTTTAAATCACTTCAAAATCAATTAACTGAGTTTATAAACAATACTAAATGGAGTAACAGGAATATCAAAAATAATGAAAGGATTGATTGCAGTATGTTTATTAATATTTCAAGTTATGATAACGATTCTTTCCAAGCGACCTTGCAAATACAATCATCAAGACCTATTTACAACTCTTCATACAATTCTCCTGTATATAATTTTAATGACAAGAATTTTACTTTTAGGTATCAAGAGTTCCAAAATTTAATATTTAATCCTGATGTTTTTGAGTCAAACCTTGTTTCAGTAATAGCTTTTCACATATATATGATAATGGGTATTGATGCAGATACATTTGATCTTAATAGTGGTGATGTTTTTTACAATCAAGCGAGAAAAATACTAGACTTTTCTCGACAAAATGGATTTAAGGGTTGGGCTCCTAATGATGGATTGCAATCTCGATATTATTTGATTGACAATATACTATCTCCAACATACAAGGAATATAGAACAGTTCTATTTAATTACCATTTTAAAGGATTAGATTTTATGACTACAGATTTAAAACAATCTAAAAGTGGAATATCAAAGTCTCTTATGTTGTTAGATCAAATGAATAAAAGAAGACCTAATTCATTTATTTTAAGGGTATTCTTTGATACGAAGTCTAATGAGATTCAAGATATTTTTAGTGGTGGCCCTAGTATTCCAATAACCAATCTAATATCAACTTTATCTAAACTAGCTCCAAACCATTCTGACAAATGGAGAAAAATTAGTTTTTAACTAATAACACTAATTTTTTTTAATATTTTAATCTAAAATCAATTCGTAGAGCGTTCATACAAAACAACTATTGAATTAATGATTAAATTTTTTTACCTTACATAAGATATTTAAAAACATGTCAAATAATTTATTAAAAGGGAAAAGGGGAATTATTTTTGGAGCATTGGAT
>CAZBCJ010000015.1:0-17427 GCA_964490545.1 uncultured Flavobacteriaceae bacterium
TAATAAAAATCTATTAAAGACATATTTCATCGATTAAAAACAACAAAAAATATAGCTAACTCCCTGAATATAAGGATATTGTGTTTTATTTTTTAATAATTAACAAAAACATTAACAATAAGTGTTAATTAAGAAGAAAAAGGCGTAATTCAGAATAAATTGAGTAATTTCGTATTGCTTTTTAACCAAATCTCCTATGAAATTTATCCTAAAACAAGAGGGAAAATTCAAATATATTGAAGAAGGTAACGGAATGACAATTATTCTATTGCATGGACTAATGGGCGGTCTTAGCAATTTTAATGCTGTAATTAAGTTTTTCAAAAATAAAGGATATAAAGTTCTAATGCCAGCTCTTCCAATATATGATATGCCAATAATGAAAAGCTCAGTAAAAAGCTTAGCTGAATTCCTACATGAATTTATCAAGTTTAAAGGATTAAAGAATTATATAATTATTGGAAACTCAATAGGCGGCCATATAGCGCTATATTATACTAAATTATTTAACAGTGCTAAAGGTTTAATTCTAACTGGAAGCTCAGGATTGTATGAAGCTGGTTTGGGGAGTGGTTATACTAAAAGAGGTGACTATGAAGTAATGCAGAAAAAAGTTGAGGAAGTTTTTTTTGATCCAAAAGTTGCTACCAAAACACTTGTAGATGAGATATTTGAAACAGTAAATAACAGAAATAAATTAATTAAAATCCTAGCTTTTGCTAAAAGTGCCATAAGACATAATATGGCAAAAGATTTGCCAAAAATAAAGGTTCCCATATGCTTAATTTGGGGAAAAAACGACATTGTAACTCCACCACATGTTGCTAATGAATTTCATAAACTACTTCCAAATTCAGATTTATATTGGATTAATAAGTGTGGCCATGCACCTATGATGGAGCATCCAAAAAAATTCAATGAAATGGTACTTAGCTGGTTCTCAAAAAGAAATCTAAATACAAGCAAATAAATGCAAATTAAATCTGCAAAATTTTATTTAAGCAGTCAAAAAGAAAAAGATTGCCCTAAAACAATAATGCCTGAATATGCATTTATTGGAAGAAGTAATGTTGGAAAATCTTCGCTAATTAATATGATAACAAATCAAAATAAATTAGCAAAAACATCTTCTACACCTGGTAAAACCCAATTAATAAATCATTTTTTAATAAATAATTCATGGCATATAGTTGATTTGCCTGGATATGGTTATGCAAAAACATCCAAATCAAATAAAAAACACTTTCAAAAAAGCATTACTGATTATTTTAAACATAGAAAACAGTTGGCATCTGCCTTTATTTTAATTGATGTAAGACATTCTCCGCTTAAAATAGATTTAGATTTTATACTATGGTTGGCCACAAATAAAATTCCTTTTTCTATAATTTTTACCAAAATTGATAAACTAACTAAAACAGAAATCGACAACAAACTTCTTAACTACAAAAAAGAACTTGAAAAAAATTGGGAAATTTTACCAGAAATCTTTCTTTCATCCAGCAAAAAACATAGAGGCAAAGAAGATATTCTAAATTATATCGACAAAATAAACCAGTCAATTATTTAATAACAAAATCTAGTATTTTTCCAGAATAGGTTTCACTAGGTTCTAAACCTAATAATGCACTAATTGTTGGAGCAATATCTATAATCTCTGTTCTAATGCTTATTTCACCTTTATTAATTCCTTTTCCATAAAATATTAAAGGAACGTGAGTGTCATAATTATAACCTGACCCATGAGAAGTTCCTTTTTCTCCATAAATAATGGTTTGTGGTTCTAATATAAAAACTATATCTCCGCTTCTATCAGGATGATATCCATTTTTGATCAACTGCTGATATTCAGTTAATTCAGATGAAGAAACTAATTTATCTAAAGAATGTGCAGAGCTAATAAAATCATAAGTTTCTAAATGTTGAATTATTTTATTTTTAAACTCATACATTTCTGAATCATCCACCTCATCATAATTTATATAGAGCTGATTATTTTGAATATCCTCTATAGGAAATTGTTTAAATTTATACTTAAATGACTCAGTCAAAAATTGTTGAAATTCTCTTCTAAACTTGGATTCGTTTACAGCCATTGCTTTTCTACCTATAGAATTTAAATAGGCTGGAATCTCTAATGCACCATGATCAGCAGTAAGAAAAAGTGAATAGTTGTTTTCTCCAATTTTATTATCTAAATAATCTAATAATCTCTTTATTTCCAGATCTAATCTAAGATAGTTGTCTTCAGTCTCTAAAGAAAAAACACCAAAATTATGTCCTATATAATCTGGTGAAGAATAACCAATTGAAAGAATATCTGTGTATTTATCTTGACCTAAGCTTTCCCCTTCTATTGCTGCAATTGCTAAATCAGTAGTCATGGTATTTCCATAAGGAGTCTCATTTATCATATCAAAACCATCATTTTTTTCCATCAAAGATTCTGTCATATAAGGAAAAGCACTATCATTCTTTCCTTTAAAAAGTTTCTCAAAATTATTGTTGTCTTCTCTCTTTAAATCATAATTTTCAATATTATATAATAACTCCCAATCATTTATATATCTTGATATGTTTTCAGGTTGATTAAATGTTTTAACCCAATCTGGTAATTCATCCATATAATAAGAGCTAGTAATCCATTCTCCTTTATCTTTCCCATAAAACCAGTATGCTGCATTTGCATTTTTCCCACCCATGAATATTGCACCTCTATCCTTAACAGAAATAGCTATCGTTTTAGACTTCATTTTATTATGAATTCTATTTTGATCTGAAAATGAGTTTACTAACATGTTGTTAGGAGATTTCTTTCCATAATATGCATTTCCCCCAATATTTTCATAGTTTAAATCTGTTGCACAATATATTTGCTTTTTAATATTTCTATCATACCAGTTATTTCCTACAATTCCATGAATACTAGGGGTTGAACCAGTAGCAATAGACGAATGACCTGGGCCTGTTACAGTAGGCACATAATTGAAATGATTATTTGTACAATTAAACCCTTGATTAATTAGCCTATTAAACCCATCATCAGAAAATTTATTACTTAATCTTGTTAAATAATCATATCTCATCTGATCAACAACAACACTAACAATAATTTTTGGTTTTGAACTGTTATTATCTAAAAAATTAGATTGACAATTGAATAAAAGGCAGAGGCATATTATATAAAAAAATCTAAACATTTTTTTTAATTAATTTTGATCAAAATTAGATGTTAAATGCGATAAAAAATAATTTGTTGTAAATTATATTCTAATTTATTTAATAAATGAAATATTCTATATGATTTTTTTACACAACATAGGTTTATATTTTACAATGTTAAAGAAAATGTTTTATAAACCAACCAAGTGGTCGGTTATGAGACAGCTCATAATAAAAGACACTGAAGATACTGTAGTTAATTCTCTAGGAATTATTTCATTTGTTTCCTTTTTTATTGGAGGAGTTATCACCATTCAAATGGCACTTAACATGACTGGCTCATTATATCCAAAATATCTTATTGGATATGCGACAAGAGAAATTATTATATTAGAATTTGCTCCTACAATAATTTCAATAATTATGGCTGGAAAAGTTGGATCTTTCATAACATCTAGTATTGGATCCATGAGAGTGACTGAGCAAATAGATGCTCTAGAAGTAATGGGTATAAATTCTATAAACTATCTTGTTTTTCCAAAGGTCATAGCAATGTTATTATACCCTTTTCTAATATCAGTTGCTATGTTTTTAGGAATGCTAGGAGGAATGGCTGCATGTATATACGGTGGATATAGCACAGTAGATAATTTTATTACTGGAATTCAAACAGAATTCATACCATTCCATATGACATATGCATTCATAAAGACGTTTGTTTTTGGTTTAATTATTGCAACTGTTCCTTCATTTCATGGATATTATATGAAAGGAGGCGCATTAGAAGTTGGAAAAGCTAGCACAACATCTTTTATATGGACATGTGTATGCATTATCATACTAAATTATATTTTAACTCAAACACTGCTAGGATAATGATAGAAGTTAAAAATTTACATAAATCATTTGATGGAATAAAAGTTCTAAATGCAATATCTGCAAGCTTTGAAAGAGGCAAAACCAGTCTTGTGATAGGCGAAAGTGGATCTGGAAAAACAGTTTTGTTAAAATGTCTATTAGGACTGCATAATTATGATGAAGGAGAAATTATATTTGATGGTATTAATTATAAAAGTATTTCTGATAAACAAAAAATAGGTCTAAAATCAAAAATTGGTACTGTTTTTCAAGGAAGTGCATTATTTGATTCAATGAACATACAAGAAAACATAATGCTTCCTTTGAAAATGTTCAATAATTATAGTAATGATGAAATGTTAGATAGGGTAAACCAAGTTTTAAAAAGAGTCAACCTTGAAAATACAAATAAAAAAATGCCTAGTGAAGCATCTGGAGGTATGCAAAAGAGAGTAGCAATAGCCAGAGCAATTGTAAATAATCCTAAATTCTTGTTTTGCGATGAACCCAATTCAGGATTAGATCCAAATACAGCCATTGTTATTGATAATTTAATTAAAGAAATCACTGATGAGTACAAAATCGTTACAATTATAAACTCTCATGACATGAATTCTGTTATGGAAATTGGTGAAAAAATAATTTTTTTAAATGAAGGAAATAAAGAATGGGAAGGAAGTAAACACACTATTTTCAAAACTGATAATGAATCAGTAACTAACTTTGTATATTCTTCGAATTTATATAAAAAAGTAAGGGAAGTGTATATAAAAAATAGTTAGACTATTCTATTTCTTTCAGACCTGTTAAAGATGAAGAACTCCTGATTTTAGCTCCTAAACCATCAACCATTTTAATATTATATTTTCTACATACTGCTGATTCTGGAACTTCTGAAGTAGCTCTATCTCCGCCATTTGCAAAAATATCAGGTTTTAATTCTTCTAAAGATCTACAAACTGATTTGTCATTGTCAATTGAAAGAAATACATCATCGACCATTCCAAGAGATTTAACAATTCTAACCCTATCTAATTCATCCATGAATGGTTTTCCTTTTTTCAAAGTACACTGTTGGTTATTGTTAACTATAACAATTAATTTATTGCCAAGTTTTTTTGCAAGTTCTAAATATTCAAGATGCCCAACGTGAATAGGGTCAAAATAGCCACTTACCGCTACACTAGTTATTTTTTTGCTCATATTTATACCAATTCAATTTCTGCATTTGGATTAAAAAGATAAGTCTTTCCTGATGCTATTTCCTTGCATTTATACCTTTTTCTTAATTTTTCCTCAAGTATAAACGCTCTTCCATTATATATCTTAAACTTACTTCCATTATTTATTTCAAAAATATACTTTTTTTCTTTATTAAAATCATAAGATCTTAAAGCTAAAGACAAGTTAAAATCTGTATCAGTAGAAGCTTTAGGATTTTTAATATACTTTGATATGTGTGAAAGCAAATCACTTGGAAAAATTTTAGGATTCAGTAGTGGAAGCATCATATATTTAAATGTTTGCTTCCATTCCTGACCATGTGGTTTTACTTTTTTATCATAAATTTTATAAACCTTATAATGTGCAATTTCATGAATTAATGTTATTAAAAATCTATATGAATTTAAATTAGAATTTATTGTAATTTGACATTCTCCATTTTTTAATACCCTAAAATCTCCATGTTTTGTTTTTCGTTCCTTCTTAATAAGCAAGCTAATTTTATTTTCATTTAAAATCTTATTAAGATAATCTCTAGAGTTTGACGGTATGTATTTTAAAATAGAGCTATTCATCTTTTAGGAGTAATATCAGAAACTAAAACAACTTCTCCATTAGAAAGGTTATTGGTTTTAAGAGAAAAATTGTATATATATTCAGCCATTTCATCAGCACTACAGGAGGCCTTATATCCAGGAAATGCTTTTTCTAACATTTTTGTTTGAACTGCTCCAAGAGCAAGGACATTAAAAAATATTCCAGAATTTTTATATTCTTCTGCAAGCATTTCTGTTAAAGTTATCAATGCCCCCTTACTAGAACTATAAGCTGAAAGACCAGAAAATTTAGCACTTCCCTGTACACCTCCAACTGAACTTATATTTACTACATGAGTTCCTTTTTTTGCAAATGGAAGTATATTGTTAATAATTGCTGCTATCCCAAAAACATTAGTAGAATACACTTTATTAAAATCTTCAGTAGTTGTTTCAGAAAAAGGTTTATTAATTAAAACACCCGCATTATTAATTAAAATATCTACGTGTTTCCAATTTTTCGATATATATTCTATAAGCACTTTGTGATCAGAATTATTGTTAATATCAAAGCTTATCGAGTATACATTTGACAATCTTAAGTCATTAGTAGGCAAAATATTTCTGGAAAGAGCAATTATATTATGTCCTTTAGCAGAAAAAATTTTAACCAACTCATAACCTATACCGCTACTGGTCCCAGTAATAATTATGTTTTTGGCCATAAAATTTATTTAAGTAAGACAAGAATAAATTAAATTATCATTGTTATAGGGTTTTCAATAAACTCTCTTAATGTTTGTAAGAATTTTGATCCAGTTACCCCATCAACTACTCTATGATCACATGCTAGTGTAACTTTCATCGCATTTCCAACCTCAATATTTCCATTCTTAACTATTGGCTTTTGAACAATTGAACCAACTGAAAGTATAACTGAATTTGGTGGATTAATAATTGATGTAAAGCTTTCTATATCAAACATTCCTAAATTAGATGTTGTAAATGTACTTCCTTGCATTTCCTCAGGAGTTAGTTTTTTATTTCTTGCTCTAGCAGCAAGATCCTTAACCTTTGAATTTATATCTATAATACTCATCTGATCAACAAACCTTAAAACAGGAACAATGAGCCCTTCGTCTACTCCAACAGCTACACCAATATGAATATGATTATTGTATCTAATCTTATCATCAAACCATTGTGAATTCAATTTTGGATTACTAGCCAAAGCCAATGAACATGCTTTAATTATAATATCATTATATGAAATTTTAATATCAGGAATTGAATTATATTGTTCTCTTATAATGATTGCATTTGACATATCATATTCAGCCGTTAGGTAGTAATGCGGAGCATTAAATTTAGATTCTGACAGTCTTTTAGCAATAGTTTTTCTCATCTGAGAATGAGGAATTTCTTGAAAATCTTCAATACCAACAAATGTTTTAGATTTGGTGTCTTTGGAAGATGAAGTATAATTTTCTATATCGGATTTTATAATTCTTCCATTCTCTCCCGTGCCACTTACTTCACTAATACTAATTCCACGTTCCTTAGCTAATTTTCTAGCCAATGGTGAAATAAATATTCTTTTTGTAGATGATGTAGTTCTACTAATTGGTTCGGGAACATTTTCAATTTCAAGTTCTTCTTTAACAACTTCAATCTCTTTATCTTCTTCTTTTGTTTCAATCTTTTCTTGAACTACAGGTTTCTCTTTTATTTCAATCTTTTCCTCAATTACTTCATCAGATTTCTTAATATCATCCAAAAGGGATTTATAGTCTTCGTTAGCCTCGCCAATTATTGCTAAGGGTTCATCAACCTTAGTACTCTCCCCTTCTTTAACCCCAATATATAATAGTGTTCCATCATAAAAGGATTCAAACTCCATTGTAGCTTTGTCAGTTTCTATCTCAGCTAAAATATCACCTTCACTTACCTTATCTCCTACTTTTTTAAACCAACTGGCAACTGTACCCTCTTCCATGGTATCGCTTAATCTCGGCATTTTAATTAATTCGGCCATGGCTTAGAGTTTGTGTTTTAAAAATGGGTAATCTTTTTGTTCATAGACTGCATCATAAAGAAGATTTTTTTCAGGATATGATGACTCTTCAGCAAACTTTTCGCACTCCTTAACTTTCTCTTTCACCCTACTATCAATCTTTTCAATTTCATTTTTAGAAGCATACTTTTTCTCTAGCAGTATTTTCTTAACCTGTAAAATAGGATCAATTTTTCTATATTCCTCAACTTCATCTTTAGTTCTATAATGTTGAGCATCACTCATTGAATGACCTCTGTATCTATATGTTTTCATTTCTAAGAAAGTTGGACCATCTCCCTTTCTAGCACGTACTATTGCTTGACTAACTGCTCTAGCAACTTTAGCTGGATCCATTCCATCAATGGGTTCTGCCGGCATTTCATATCCTAAGCCTAGTTTCCATATATCTGGATTATTAGAAGTTCTTTCTACAGAAGTTCCCATAGCATAACCATTATTTTCACATATAAACACCACTGGTAATTTCCATAGCATGGCTAAATTAAAAGTTTCGTGCAAAGAACCTTGTCTTGCCGCACCATCTCCAAAATAGCATAGTGTCACCGCATCACTTCCATGATACTTATCTCCAAAAGCTATACCTGCTCCCAATGGAATATGACCTCCTACAATTCCATGGCCGCCATAAAAACGATTTTCTTTTGAAAAAATATGCATCGAACCTCCTAAACCCATAGAAGTTCCTGTTACTTTTCCATATAATTCTGCCATTACTCTTTTTGGATCAACTCCCATACCTATGGGTTGAACATGATTTCTATAAGCAGTTATCATTTTATCTTTACTAAGATCCATTGCATGCAAGGATCCTGCTAATACAGCTTCCTGACCATTATATAGATGTAAAAAACCTCTAACCTTTTGTTGAATATATACGGCTGCAAGCTTATCCTCAAATTTTCTCCAGAAGAACATGTCCTCATACCAAGACAAATATGTTTCCTTTGTTATTTTCCTCATTTAATTCGTAAGAATGATTCATAAAAATAAGACAATGATTCCTATTGTAAAAAGTTAATTTTATAATTTTTATAAAAAAGACTTGTCAAATTTAAATGGAAGAAGATTATTTATGGAATCTGTGTATATTATTTTACCTTTTTCACCCATAAAATACAATCCAATATCAGCATTTTGCTTAGTTTGGTATTCAGAAATTACTTGTCGACACGAGCCACATGGAGCAACGGGATTGTCATTAATTTTATTCATTGATCCAGCTATAATAGCTATTTCTTTTATTTTAATCTTTGGATATTTAGAATTAGCATAGAATAAAGCTGTTCTTTCAGCACACAATCCAGATGGATAAGACGCGTTTTCTTGATTAGAGCCAGATACAATTTCTCCATTCTCCAATAAAACTGCAGCTCCCACACTAAATTCTGAATATTCAGAGTATGCAGATTCTCTTATTAATTTTGCTTTATTAAATAAAACTTTAACTTGGTCAGGAAGTTCATCAATTGAATCAAAAACTTTAAAATTAGAATAAATCTTAATTTCTTTCATAACTAGTTTTAATACTCCGTGTATTGATTACTGCCAAAATTAAATGTTAAGGAAAATCTTAAAGTATTCTCTAATGGGCTAGGTACTTTTGATGCAGAGAAAAGATAAGAAAGATCTATTTTTGTTCCAGAAAATTTAAAACCTGCCCCTAAGGCAAGAAATTTTCTTGCACCTTTTTCTTCACTTTCATTAAAAAAACCAGCTCTTATTGCAAAAGAGTCTTCATACAAATATTCTGCTCCTAGAGCCCAAGTAAATTCTTTCAATTCTTCACTAAATCCTCCAGGTGCATCAGAGAATGACTGAAAAACTCCTGAAAGAAAATCTACATCAGTAGACATCCCATCAATTATATCAACATAAGATTCACCAACTTGTTCATCACCTTCATCAAAAATTCCATTATCATTATTATCATTGAACTCAGTATAAGTTCCTAATAATGGTGGTGTAGGAACAAGTAATTTACTAACTTCAGCAGTGACCGAAACTTTATTGTATTGATCTAAAATAAAATCAAATCCGCCTCCTAACTTAAAATTTGTAGGAAGAAAGGTCTCTCTCCCTGACTCATCATATTTAATTTTTGGACCTAGATTTTGAAGTATAAAACCTCCTCTAAATCTACCATCAATACCTCCATAGGATTGCTCCTCTCCTTGATAGTATCCAGAAATATCTACTGCAAAAGAACTAGCTGCTTTTGCTGTTTCATCAACTGCCTGTATTTTCAAATCTGATCTTAAATATCTAGCCGAAACACCCATAGAAAATTTATCAGCTAGCCTTAATGAATAGGAAACATCCATTGTCATTTCATTTGGTTTTTCAATTAATGCTTCTGAAAATTCATCCTGAATAATTTCTATTTCTCCTAATGAGAAATATTTAAAACTAACTGCAAAAGCACTTCCTTCATTCAGTCTATTGTAGTAAGTTATATTTCCAAGTGAAATATCATTAACCAATTTGCTCAAATAAGGAGTATAGCTTAAACCAAAACCAGATTTATTTTCAGAAAAAACATATTTTGATGGATTCCAGTGTTGAGAAAATACATCTGCAGATGTTGCAACGCCCATATCACCCATACTTGCTGCTCTAGCATCAGATGCAATTAAAAGAAATGGAACCCCTGTTGTGATAACTCTACTATCATTTGGATTAGGAGTTACTTCAGTAAGAGTTTGAGCATTTAAATTTAATGTGATTAACGATAATAAAACAGAATAAATAAGATTTCTCATAGTTTTGTTTTGAGCCAACAAATATAATTTAATATTACAGTATTACAAGTTTTTCAGTTTTTGAAACTTGTTTACCAATCTGATCAGATCTAACAGTCAACCTATATATATAAACACCTTTTGCAACTTTATCACCAAAATCATCCCTTGCGTCCCAGAATAAATCCCTAGATAAAGAAGAGCTATTTGTGGTATTTACATATCCATTAATTGTTTTTACAAGTTTACCTGAAATAGTAAATATCTGTATACTAACGCTTAAATCACTAGAACTATTGTGATTAAACCAAAATTCCGTATAATTAATAAAGGGGTTGGGATAATTTAATACATTAGAAATGACTAATTCCAGATCCTGATCATGGACCACAAATTGTATTTCAGAAGTTGATGAATTATTATATACATCCCAAGCCTTTAAACGTAAGGTGTGTAATCCTGGTGAAATATCTCTTAATGGATAATTTATCGTACCGTTTTGATAATCATCTAAATTTGCCTCATAATAATCATTCAACCTAAATGAATTTGCAACATCATCATCTAAAACTGCTACAATATCATGACCTATACCGCTGGAAGTATTAATACCGTTTTCATCAAATAATTTGACCAAAAGATGAGGGTTTTCATTAGTTATTCCTCCACTAATAAAAGCTTCATCATTCATAAATAATTCAATTTCAGGCCCCATATTATCTTCAGCCGCATTTTCATTAATTCCTCCAATTAAAATATCCAAATTAGATCCATTTTGGTCCATTAAGTTTGAATTACTTTTTGAATAAAAACTCATTTTTCCATTACCAACTTCCATTACAACATCTCTTGGTACAATGAAATTGACATCAAAATCTCCATTTTCAATAGATGATCTACCTCTAAAGAGTACTTCACCTAATGTAGTAAAATTCAATATTATTGGAGAGTCATTCTGGGATGTTCCATCATTTCCTAGAGTAGACCTTTCAATATTCTTATCAAATACTGTAGTAACTAATTCTCCCTGGTAATCATCAATTTTATTGCCAAATTCGTCATCAATCTGGCCTTCAATTTTTACAGAACTCAATCCTTGTAATGGTTCCGTAAATTCATCAATTGGAATATCATTAATTTCAGTTATTCTAATATTTGGCTTAGGTATTGCTAATTTCATTGCAGGATCTCCTATAAAAAATACCAATCTTCTTTGATCAGAACCAGAAATTGATGGATCATTTTTTGTTAATCTTAACGCCTCAGCCATCGTGTGATAATTGTCAGAATTCAACGAGAATAGGTAATTCTCTAGGGTTAGATTAAAATTAACTCCAACACTAACAAATATTTGCCTTGTAGTTGTTATAAGAGCTATTGCTCCTCCATTTTTATTCCAGTACAGGAACTCACCAGCTGTATTTCTTCCGGGATTGTCAAATTTTGTAAACTCACATGTTACTGCAACAAAACAATTTAATTTATTTTCATTCGATAATTCAGTTGCATCTATTCTATCAAATATTCTTTCTCTTGCAATTCCATCTTCACCTCCATGACCAAAATAATTAACTGCTAACGCTCCCAATTCTATACCATCTATAATTGCCTTGTTAACCTCTGGATATCTTTCTCCTCCAGAACTTGATTCTTGCACATATGCATCTGATAGTATTTTTTTAACATTAAAAAAAGGCTTGTTATCAGTAATTAAATCTGCTAGACTATTTGAAGTTCCTTGAATTATACTCTCCCATGGTTCATCTACATCATCAGAAATAACAATTAATTTATTTCTCCAATCTCCATACGAGTTTTCATTATAATAATTACTTATTTTATCAACCAAGTCAGTAGCCCTTTGAGGAGAGTCTGCTAAAATTCTACCTACTGCTATATCTAACTTATCCGAATTTTCCATCATTCCCTCATTTTCATCCATCATACCAAAAAAGTCATCTGAAACATATGCACTTGCCAAGCTATAACTATTTAGTGAATGCCATGATGGGACTATATTTGTGTTTTGAGATATCCTGTCCTTATAATCAAAGGAAGCATCGCCAAAAAGACATAAATATTTAATTCGATTAGCATCATCACTTGCATTAAAATAAATATATTTTACAAAATTTCTTATGGCTGCAATATCCTGGGTTCCAGAACTAAATTCATTATATATTTTTTCTAGTGTTACTACCTTTACATTTAGGTTATTAAAGTCCCTATTTATCTGTGCAAGACGTTCAGCTTCATATAACATATCTGACCTGCAAATAATTAAATAATCCAAATCCTGAAATTGATTTTGATCATCTAAAAAAATATCAAATTTTAAATTCTGATTTTCAACATTTGTTTCTCCTTCTATAATAGGTTCATAAAACGATTCCTGATTAAAAGCAATATATCTTTTTTCTTCTCCTAATAATGCCTTAAAACTAACTGTACTCTCACTATCATCAATGAATATTTCAGATACATTGTTTAAATCTGTAATTTCCCAAATATTAGAAATAGAATTTGCATTTGTAATATTGTATTGTGCAATACCTGAAAGGTCAAGTACATTTTTGTTATGAAAACTAAATTGATCCCCGTTATAATTAAGATCGCAAGTACCTTCTAAGGATATATAGTCTAAATATGCAACGGAGCTTGGATTTCCATTATTATTATAATTTAAATCAACAGATATATTAGAATTCGAAACCATTATTTCTCCCGCATAATAATCTCCTGAAACAAGAATGGGATCATTAATTGATGAATAATTTAAATTAGAGACTTCTTGATTATTTATCTCAACTGACATAGAAGTAGAAATCTCAGAAACTGCTGCAGTATATACTCTAAGACTTATTGGTTCAGAAGTTCTCAAATTTGGAAAGGTAAATTCAAATGTTTTATTTGATTCAAAATCAAATCTGTCTCCAAACCACCTTCTTCCAATTTTTGCAATATTATATTCATCTAATTCATGATATTTATATGCTGTATATGAATCCACTATAGTATTAGCAGTATTTACAGGTTGCACATTTTCAGTAATTCTCTTCCCAGGAGATGGAGAAATATTTATAAAATATGCTGTTTTATCTGAATATAAATTCAAATTTGTATTACTATCAGAATTGTATCCATTAGGTCCTTGAGCATAAAATAAAATAAAATCACTATTGTTAAAAACACCATCGTCTTCACCATGTATTTTTATTGCATTCTCAATTGGATCAATTGGATATTCCACAGAATTGCTTAACGGTAACATATTACCGCCATTCCCAAATATTTTAATATTTCGGGGATCTATATTGTTTGTATTTAGTCCTAATTGACTTAGAAAACTTCTATTCAACCTAAAGATTCCAGATTTATCCACATAGAATTTATACCACTCACCAGTACTCAGAACAGAATTTTGAATTCTTTGTCTTTTTAATCTGTTACTTACACCCTTTTTATAAGAAAATCTAAAAGAATTTACTTTTTTAAAATCTCCGTTTTGATTAATTAATGGAAATAACTCTAGAAAAAGATAAATTTTTCCTCTTGAAATTGAAGTTCTAATGTCATAAGTTAGCTCATTAGGGATTATATTCTTATCTAATTGTTTTAAATTTTCTGTTGTAATATCAGAAAAAGTAACATTTTCTATTACAATTGAATTATGATCAATTTCAATATTTTCACTCCACTGGGCAGATAATGATATGCCTTTACTAGGAGTAAAATTAAAATTGTGATTATTAAAATACGGTATTTCAAACTGAGCAGAAGATGTTGAAAAAACTCTATAACCATCCCAATTTATATTTATTTCTTTTGACTGTGAGAAACCAATAGAAGATATTGCAATAAATAAAAAAAGAAGAAAATATCTCATATCTGAGAAACGTCTAATGATCAACAATATTATTTAAAAAATTTAAGTTGATAATAAAAAACCAAATTTAACGTTTTTATATAGTCATATGTAATTAGTTAGGAATAATTGATATCTGATTAAAAATTAGTATATTGCGAGACTTTTCGTTTCTTCGAAACGTTGTTAAAAAATAATTTGAATATGAAAAGTAATTATAGAAAAATATTAAACTTATTGCTAACACTAGTCCTATGCGTATATTTTACTAGCTGTAATAAGTCTACTACATCAAAAAATAAAAATGTATCATCTGCCACAGGTTGGGCAATAAACTCTAAGAAAGGCGGATTTAAATACAATACCAACTACAAAGGTCAAGATACTCCTCCAAATATGGTTCTTATTGAAGGTGGGACCTATACAAAGGGTAGAGTTCAAGATGATCCCATGAGAGATTGGAATAATACTCCAAATCAACAACATGTTATGTCATTCTATATGGATGAAACTGAGGTAACTAATATGATGTACCTAGAATATCTTGATTGGCTAAAAAGGAATTATCCTCCTGAGGATGAAAATTTCAGTGCAATTTATTACAATGCTCTCCCTGATACACTTGTTTGGAGAAATAAACTTGGATACAGTGAAGATATGGTAAATAATTACTTACGTCATCCCGCATTTGGGGATTATCCTGTTGTAGGGGTAAGTTGGATTCAAGCTTATGAGTTTGCAGAGTGGAGATCAGATAGATACCAAGAGCTACTTTTAGAAAGAGAAGGGTATATAACAAAAGGATCAAAAATTGATAGTGTTTCTTCAACTAGTACTTTTAGTACAGATACTTACATACTTGTTCCTAATTTAACATATGGAGGAAATACTAATGTTTTAAGAGGTAAACGTAGTAAAGGACCCGATTCCTTACCTCCTAGTTCTGCTTCTAGAGAAACTGGATTTATTTCTCCAAAATTTAGACTACCTACGGAGTCAGAGTGGGAATATGCCGCTTTAGCTCTTAGTGAAGTTCGTGATTTTAATATCTATAGAGGAAGAAAAAAATATCCATGGCAAGGCCAATATACCAGAACAGGACAAAGAAAGAATTTAGGTGATCAATTGGCAAACTTTAAAAATAGTGATGGTGATTATGGTGGTATAGCAGGATGGTCTGATGATGGAGCAGATATTACTAATCAAGTAAGATCATATGATCCTAATGGATTTGGATTATATGATATGGCAGGAAATGTCGCTGAATGGGTAGCAGATGTATATCGCCCAATAGTTGATGATGAGTTTAATGATTTTAATTATTTCAGAGGAAATGATTATAAAAAGTTTTCTATTGGACCTGATGGTAAAGCAGTAGTTGTTGGTGCTGATGAGATAGAATATAAAACTCTGAGTAATGGTAAAAGAGTAGCTACTAGACTACCTGGAGAAATTGCAGTAGAAGATCTAACAGAATTGGATACTAGATATAGAACACAGTTTAACCAAGGATATAATGTGAACTTTAGAGATGGTGATTTCCTGTCTTCAAGAAATTATGATCCAGAAAACAGAAAACTTGAAAGAGCTTCTGCATCAGATGGAGAAACTAGAATGATGTACAAATCTCCAAGCTATGAAGATGCGAATCCAAATACTCCAGAATTTGATTATGATCCTTCTGAAAATAAAACAACTCTTATAAACGATCAGGCAAGAGTTTATAAAGGAGGTTCATGGAAAGATAGAGCGTATTGGTTGGATCCTGCTCAAAGAAGATTTTATCCACAAGATCAAGCAACAGATTTTATAGGATTTAGATGTGCTATGTCAAGAGTTGGTTCAAAAACTTTTAACATGAAAAAAAGTAGAAACTAACCTAGTTAACTAAAAAAAACAAAAAGTCCTAATCCCTAAAGGTTAGGGCTTTTTTATTAACTTTATTTCATGGATATTAGCTCTATTTATCAAATATTCCTTAATTCTAATAAAGTCTGTACAGATTCTAGAAAAATTAAAGACAATGATCTGTTTTTCAGTCTTAGAGGTCCAAACTTTAATGGAAATAAGTTTGCTGAGATAGCTTTAAAAAATGGAGCAAATTATGCTATAGTAGATCAGAAGGAATATGCAGTTAATGATAACTATATCCTGGTTAATGATTCTCTGGATACTCTTCAAAAACTTGCAAATTATCACAGAAAAAAATCTAAGGCAAAAATTATTGGCTTAACTGGAAGTAATGGAAAAACCACATCAAAAGAATTAATTTTATCTGTTTTGAAATTAGGGTTTAAAACGATTGCAACTATTGGGAATCTAAACAATCATATAGGAGTTCCTCTAACGTTATTATCAATAAAGCCTGAAACTGAAATTGCAATAATAGAAATGGGAGCTAATCATCTAAAGGAGATTGAATTACTATGTAATATAGCAGATCCTGACTATGGATATATTACCAATTTTGGTAAAGCACATTTAGAAGGGTTTAAGAATCTAGAAGGAGTAATAAAAGGAAAGAGTGAGCTATTTGCTTATTTAATGAAAGAATCTAGATTAATCTTTATTAATAGTAATGATAATAAGCAGCTAGAAATAACTAAGAAATACTCTAACAAATTCACGTTTGGGAATAAAAATTCAAATGTAAATTACTCTGTAAATACAATTAACCCTCAAATATCTATTTCAGTAGAGGATATTGCTATTAAAAGCAATCTTTTTGGAGAATATAATGTAGAGAATTTAGCCGCAGCAATATGTATTGGAAAATATTTTGAGATGAGTTATGCACATATAAAAGAAGGTATTGAAAGTTATATTCCCAATAATAATAGATCACAAATAATAGAAAAAGGATCAAACAAAATTATTCTAGATGCTTATAATGCAAATCCAACAAGTATGCAACTAGTCTTGTCTAATTTTAATAATATAAGTGAAAAAAATAAAATTTTGTTTATA
>CAZBCJ010000015.1:17529-18242 GCA_964490545.1 uncultured Flavobacteriaceae bacterium
GAGTTAGGAGAAAACTCACATGAAATGCATCAAGACATTGTAAGTACAATCGAGGAGATGAATTTTGATCAAACTTATTTACTTGGAGATCTCTTTAATAAAACTAAATTTTCCTCAAAAATAAAAGCATTTTCTAATCTTGAAGAACTTAATAATAATGTGAACATTAAGGAAATATCAAATTCTACTATTCTAATAAAAGGATCTAGGGGAATGCAATTAGAAAAGATCATGGATTTCCTTATTAGCTAATCTCCATAAACAGTTACAACTAATTGTCTAGATTTTGCATGATTCCTATGCTCGCATAAAAAAACACCCTGCCATGTTCCAAGTAGTGGCTTTCCATCTTTAATCGGAAAAGAGACTGAAGAGCCTAGAAGACTGCTTTTAATATGAGAAGTCATATCATCAGGCCCTTCTATTGTATGTTTAAAATGTGTTTCATCCTCTGATACCATCTTATTAAAATGCGTTTCAAAATCTTCTCTAACTGTTGGATCAGCATTTTCATTGATTGTTAAACTTGCTGAGGTGTGTTTAATAAAAATATGGGCAATCCCAGTCATCTTAGGCAATATATCTACAATCTCATTTGTAATAATATGGAAACCTCTTGGAAAGGGACTTAATATTATTTCTTGTTGAAATATCATGAATATAAAATTAATAATATAAAGACTTATAAATAAATAATTCCTCTATAGAAGTTT
>CAZBCJ010000016.1:0-16808 GCA_964490545.1 uncultured Flavobacteriaceae bacterium
TTTTTACCCTAAAGTTGTTTTGTGGAAAATTTAATTTTTTTTTAGATTGATTAACAATTAATACTGGAAGTTTAATATCAGAACAATTTTTAAACATCCTATTAATAAAATCAGTATTATCCTGCCCCTTTGTAGATACTAAAATTTCTAAACTAGCGTTTTTATTGGCAGCGTTGTTCATTAATAATTATATTTAAAACAATTGCGCACAATATAATGAAAATCTTACTGATTGGGGAATATAGTAGACTGCACAACTCTTTAAAAGAGGGGCTACAAAAAAATGGTCATAAAGTTACATTATTAGGCTCTGGAGATGGTTTTAAAAATTATCCCGTAGATATAAAAATAGATTCAATTTTTTTCAATCTAAAATTATTTAAACTCTTCGCGAAATTAATTGATAGGCTCTTTAAAATTAGCTTAAATCAAGTTGAAATATATTATAAAGCAAATAAAGTAATATCTGATCTCAAGGGGTATGATGTTGTACAACTGATTAACGAGAATGCATTTAGGACATTACCTTCCTTAGAGATATTACTTATCAAAAGACTAATCAATAATAATAAAAAATTATTTTTGCTATCATGTGGAGTTGACCAAAAGAGTGTAGAGTATAGTTTAAATAAGAAGTTTAAATATTCAATATTAACTCCTTATTTCGAAGACCCTAGTCTTAAAAAATCATTTAAACATATATTAAAATATAGTGCAAGAGAATATATAAAACTTCATGAGTTTATATTAGCAAATGCTAATGGTGTAATTAGTTCAGACATAGATTACCACATCCCCTATATTAAAGAGGATAAATATTTAGGATTAATTCCTAACCCAATTAACCTTGATAAAATAAAATACAAAAAAATTAAATCTATTGATAAGATTAAGATATTACACGGGGTAAATTCAAAAAATTACATAAAAAAAGGAAATGTTTTTTTTGATAAAGCACTAAAAGCAATAGAAATTAAGTATAATAATAAAGTTGAAATCATAACTACAATAGATCTTGATTATAATGAGTACATAAAGTCAGTTGAAAATTGTCATATATTGCTTGATCAAGTTTATGCCTATGATCAAGGCTATAATGCACTTGAGGCCATGTCAATAGGAAAAGTCGTATTTACTGGCGCTGAAAAAGAGTGGTTGAAATTATATAATATAAAAGAAAATTCTGTAGCTATTAATGCTTTACCAGATTATACTAAAATTATAGAGTCCCTAGAATGGCTAATCAATAATCCCTCTAAAATTATGGAGATCTCAGCTAACGCTAGAGAATTTATTGAAAAAAATCATAATTATATTTCAATTGCTAAGCAATATGAGACAGTATGGAGCAAAAATTAATTAATATTATATTTGAATAAATACAAAAATTATGCTTCACTTTAAACCAAACTTATTTATTCCAGGAGCAGCAAAATCAGGTACTACATCCTTGCATAATTTATTAAATCAACATCCAGAAATATGCATGTCTTCAGTTAAAGAACCAGGTTATTGGAAAAATGAAAAATTTAAAGATTTTAAAAATATAGAAAAGGAAAACTATTTAAATTTATTTATGAAATCCAAGCATAAAATTTTTGGGGAATCTACTACTGCCTACATGTACTATGATAGCTTTATTAATAATATTAATAGCAATTATAAAGTCTCTCCAAAACTTATTTTCATTCTTAGAAATCCTATTGACAGATTCAACTCACATTTTTGGTGGATAAAAGGACTTGGACTTGAAAAATCTAATTTTCAAGAAGCTCTTTCTAAAGATCAAAATAATAAATTTAAAGCATACGACTATTTCCCAAAATATTACTTTCAATTCGGGTTATATTCAAAGTGGTTAAAACGATTTTATAATTGTTTTGACAGATCTAATATAAAAATTGTAACATTTGAAGGTTTAATAAATAATCAACTAGAAACTGCAAATTCATGCTTTGAATTTCTGGGTCTAAAAAAATTAGATACTATTTCAAATCATACTTCAAATCAAACAGCATTATTAAAAAATCCGCATTTGTATCATTTTTTAAACAAGTCAGCTATAGGTAAATATTCCTTTACTAAAATTGGTAAGTATATTCTTCCAAAAAAAACAATTAACTGGATTAGATTAAATATAAAAAACAACCTAAAAAACTGGAAAAAAGAAAATGTTAATTATCCAAAACTATCTAAAGAAAATAGATATGAGTTAAAAATGTTATATTTTAAAGATGTCTCAGATTTAAAAAGATTAACAGAATATAATTATAAAGAATGGACAGATTTTAATTCTCAAGAATGAATTTTATAAGAACATCTCTATATTCAGGAGTAAGTACTGCTATTAGTTTATTAGTTCGGTTAATATCTAATAAAATAATAGCTGTTTACTTAGGAACTAATGGTATTTTCCTGCTTGGTCAATTAAAGGATTTTCTAAGATTAAGCAATGTCTTTAGTGGTTTCGGCATAGAAAATGGAATAATAAAATATACATCAGAATTCCAAAAGGAAGATGGAGAATTAAAAAAAATCCTCTCCACTAGTTTTAAAGTGCATATCTTCTTCTCACTGATTTTCTGCATTTTAATTTTAATTTTTAAAAATACTATTGCAGAATATTTATTAGTTGATTTTGACACAACATTTTATTTTCTAATTCTATCAATTTCAGTCATTTCTTTCTCCATTCATACACTTTTAATGTCAATTATTAATGGAATTAAAAAAATTAAGCTATATGTGACAATTAATGTTGTTTCAGTAGTTATTTCTGCCATTTTAATGATTACACTGGTATTAAAATATGCTATTATTGGTGCACTTTATGCGTTAATAATTAATCAAATTATAACCTTATTAGTTACTCTTATTCTTTTTTACATATATAAACCATTTAATTTCAATCTACTATTTTCAAATTTTAACATTGAATACTTTAAGAAATTATCAGGTTTTTCTATAATGGCAATAACTGGACCAACATGTTTAATAATATCAACATTTGTTGTTAGGTATTATTTGTCGGACAAATTTGATACTAATTTTGCTGGTTCTTGGGAGGCAATGTGGAGAATTTCCGCCATTTATTTACTCTTCTTAATAAGTACCTTTAAATTCTATTTGATACCTACATTCTCAAAATTAAATAGCGAAAATCTAAAAAAAGAAGTATTTAAAATATGGAAAGTAGTAATACCTATAATTATAGTAATAACTGCAGGTGTATACTTACTTAGAGATATTATTATTACTGTTTTATTATCAAATGAATTTTTCCTAATAAATGAAATTATATTTTTACATCTGTTAGGGGATATAATAAAAATAAATTGCTGGGTATTAGGAAATATATTAATCTCAAAAGCAGATACAAAGGCATTTGTATTCTTTCAGATTGAATGGTCGGTAATTTTTGTGATTTTATCCTATGTTCTAATAAATGCATATGGATTTTGGGGAGTTTCCTTAGCTTACTTTATAACCTATGTTATACACTTTACGTTGTTAAATTTTCATCTAAGGAAATTATTGTGGATAAAATAGATGATATTATATCATTAAATCCTTAAGACCAGTATAATTTTTTATTTGAATTTCATAAAAGTCTTGTGTTATAGAACGAGCACCAAAGCCTTCCTTCCAATACAATAACCCTTGGTTAATAAATTCACCATTATTCTCATTTGAAGTTCCAAAATCAAAATAATCTTTTTTGTTAAAGACCTCCTCAATTAAATAAATAAATAAATAATCTAAACTTCCCAGCTTATTTTTTTCTGAATTAGCAGAAATATATTGAATATGCGCAGTGGTTTTAGTTTCAAATACAGTAGTTCCTGCAACAATTTTATCATCTAAATATACATTGAACTGTCTTATCTTCTTTGGAAAAGATTTATTTAAAACAATTATTTCATCAAGAGAATGCACTGGTGCCACATTATGCTTGTTTTTTAAATTAGGAATTAAAAGAGTATTCCAGAATTCGTCAAAACTCAATGTTTCTTTGACGGTAAGTTTAAATTTTTTTCCTCTTTTGTTCCCCTGAATTCTATCTCTTGAATAGGAGTTGTTACCACGTTTAATAACAGATAAAAGATCTCTTCTAATTAATTTAGCCTTCATTCTATGCAAAAGATAATTTACTTCAGAACTTGGTAATGCTTTATATATCTCAGGCATTTCCTTTATTATTAAGGTAGAATAATTAGTTTCATATAAATGAGATAGAAGTAAGTTAAATATCTGAAAAACATCGGAAAATCTAATTTGTTTTGAAAGAATTAGTCCTCCATATTTCAAACCCTGGTGAGAATATATCTTGTCATCTAGCCTATTAGCTGGAAAAACTGCAATAAGTTTGTCTAGTTTATAGAATAAAATAGAATAGTCCTTAAATCTATTTTTATGATATTCAATAAAATCTCTATTAAATAAGAAAGTACCATTCTTAGATTCATTAATAAAATTATCCCATTGAGACTTTAAAGAAGAATTATACAGAGATAAAGAAAACATATTATAAGATTAAATAAAAAACGGAATGTAAGAAGATTTAGTATTCTTCTATACTAATTATTAAAAAAAAACATAAAAAAAAAGGCCCCTGATCATAGGGCCTTTTTTTATTAATTTAATGATTTAAATTACTTTGTTCTCATAGGTAAGAATGGACTCTTAACCCAGTTAAATAAAGTATTTAATACATTCCAGAAGAAAGAATATAATGCCATTACAACATATAACTTAGCTAGAATAACAACAACTTGAACAAATCCCCAAGCAGCAGCGACAACATCACCGCCCCAGGTACCGTCTCCTGCTCTAGAAACATCCCATGCCCAGAAATCGTTAAGCACTCCGCCTACCCATTCTAGACCTACCATGTTAGTAAATGCATCCATAGCTGAACCTGGAAGAGCATAAGCATAATCAAAGTTACCCATGTATGCAGTGTCAACTGAGCCAGTCATATCAACAAATCCCATTGAAACAGCAGATACAGCAGCTGCGATTGCAGCAAATGTAGCTACTAGAGCTGTAATATATCCAACTGCTTTAATAGTTGCCATTGGTAAATCATGGAATAAAAGAGTAACAGTGTCACCTTTTGATCCTGCACCTTCCTCACCAACGCCTCTTACGACCATAGCGATAGGGAATGCAGCATATACCCATAATAACATTCCTAATAAACTTCCAATCATTGCTGTTCCTTCACCCATTCCTCCTGTCCACATAATAGACAGAGATGCGATCACTGAACAAAGCCAAGTTACAAAGGCACCGACTCTAAAAAAGTCTCCTGCCCAACTTGCTAAGTTACCCTCTGAATCGTTCATACAAGCGTTCCAACAATTCCATGGTAACATTCCGTTGACCTCACTAGGGAGATCAATTAAGCGATTTAATAATTTTTCCATAATACTTAATTAATTAATTAGTTAGTTAAGCTTCAAAAATACAAATTAATTTCTATTTAGGGAAATTTATCAGTTTATATGAGTAAAAATGCGGTTTTAAACATAAATTACTATCAAAAATGCTAATATTTCCTTCATTTATAAGAATAATCTAAACAATTTTAAGAATTGGTGTTTATTTTTCAATGCTTATATCTTAAAATAAGGTTAAAAAAGATAGCAATTGGGTAAATAATAATAACTTTACACAAATATTTCAAGGAAAATCATGAAATTAGAGAATATTCCCAAACTAAAACATAATAAATCAAACAATTTTTTCCTGATAGCAGGTCCCTGTGCAATAGAAGGAGATAAAATGGCTAATAGGATTGCTGAAGAAATATTAACTATTACCAATAAGCTTGAAATTCCCTTTATATTCAAAGGAAGTTTTAAAAAGGCTAATAGAAGTAAATTAGACAGTTTTACAGGTATAGGAGATGAGAAATCCCTAGCTGTACTAAAAAATATTTCAGATTCTTATGACATTCCTGTATTAACTGATATTCATCAAATATCTGATGTAAAATTAGCCTCTAAATACGTTGACATCCTACAAGTACCTGCTTTTTTAGCAAGACAAACTGATCTACTTATAGCAGCTGCAAAATCAGGCAAAACTATCAACATAAAAAAAGGACAATTTATGAGTCCTGAGAGCATGAAGCATGCAGTAGAAAAAATAACAAAATCAGGTAATAATAATGTAATGATAACTGATAGGGGGACTATGTTTGGATACCAGGATATGGTTGTAGATTTTAGAGGGATTCCAACAATGCAAGATATTGCAACTACAGTTTTGGATGTTACGCATTCTCTTCAAAAACCAAATCAATTATCTGGTGTAACAGGTGGGTTACCTAAAATGATTGAAACTATAGCAAGAGCTGGAGTAGTAAATAATGTAGATGGTATCTTTATAGAAACACACTTTGACCCGAGAAATGCTAAAAGTGACGGTGCGAATATGCTAAATCTGAGCAATCTAGAAAAGTTATTAACAAATTTGCTAAAAATAAGAAAAATAGTTAATAATCTTGATTAATCTTCCCTGACCTTACCCGTAAAAACACTTATTTTCTTACTAATTGGATTTCCGCTTGCCCTTCTAAATGCCACAATTTGTCCACAATGCCATACTGCATCCTCGATTGGACCATTTAATTGATTCCAAAACGGATATTCAACTTTTTCAGAATTCCTTAGAAAAACAATAGTGTGATCATTAAAATTCTTAGTTCTCTTAAATATATCTGATGCTTCTTTAAGATTAAATAAGGTTTTCTCTCTAATTTCCTTAAATCCCATTCCTTCAGTAGATTTTTTCTCAATAGGTAAATTTAAAGCAGTATTCAATATCATATTTGATAGATCATAAATGTGTACAACAGTCTCAATTGATGATCTACTATCATTTGGTAATCTAAAATTTAAATCTTTTTCAGTTAAGCCTTCAGTTGCCCAGTAATACCTAAAACCCAGCCCATCAATCATTCTTCCAACTATTTCAGCTTGAGAATAAGACTCTGGATAATTTGAAATTTCATAAAAAGGAAGATTTTCTTGTGAATTCATCTGCAAAAAATTTAGTGATAGAACTAATATAAAAAAATACCTCATATTATAATTTTGGTTTTTTTACGATTCCATATTTATCTATCAGATATATTAAAGACGTTATCGTTGCAGCACCCATCTCTAGTTCTCTTTTGTTTATTGCATCAAAATTATCATTTGCAGAATGGTGATGATCAAAATATCTTTGGGAATCAGGTTTGAGTCCACTTAATACATTCGTGGAAGTCTTTAATGGTCCTACATCTGCTCCACTGCCACCCCTTTCAAAAAAATGTATTAAATAAGGCTTAAATAGCTCTTTCCATCCTAATATCTGATTAAAATTCTTATCATCACTATCAAAATAAAAGCCTCTAGGAGAAAAACCTCCAGCATCACTCTCAAGAGCAAAAATATGGTTTTCACCTTTTTCTGCTACTACCTTAGCATATTTCATTGCTCCTCTCAAACCATTTTCCTCATTCATAAATAAAACCACACGGATGGTCCTTTTTGGTCTGATATCTGATAATTTTAATAATCTAATGACATCCATAGACTGTACACATCCTGCCCCATCATCATGCGACCCATCACCTAAATCCCAAGAATCTAAATGACCTCCAACTAATATATATTCATTAGGATATTCACTTCCAGTTAATTCACCAATTACATTATAGGATAAAACATCCTTGAACTGCTTACAATTTTGTTTAAAATAGAATTTAATGTTATTATCTAATTTTAGCATTGTGCTGAGCAATTCTGCATCATTTGTACTTATTGCAGCGGAAGGAATTCTATCCTCAACAGAGATATTCTCATATGTCATGCTTCCTGTATGAGGCAAATCATCAAGCAATAAATTCATAGATCTAACAATTACTCCAACAGCGCCATATTTACTTGCATGTACTGCCCCTTCATATCTTTGATTAACACAGCCTCCATATGATCTGAATGTATCAATTAATGTTTTTTCCATTGGTCTATTATAGAAAACTATTTTTCCTTCAATATTTTCTCTACCAAGTCTCTCTAACTCTTGAAAGTCTTTTACCTCAATAACATTTGCCTTCAACCCCTGAGCAGGTGTAGCTATGGATCCTCCAAGCGCACAAATATTTACTTTAGTTGTTTTCCCAGGCTTACTCTCGATATATGCGAATTCAGGCGTACCTCTTACCCACTTTGGTACCATAACAGGTTGTAACCAAACCTTATCTAAGCCTATTTTTTCAAGCTCAGATTTAGTCCAATAAACTGCCTTCTCAGCATTTAAGGACCCCGAAAGACGTCCGCCAATCTGGTTAGAAAGATGATCTAACCATTGATAACTCTTACCATTTGTAAGAGAATTATTATATATAGCTCTAATAGTCTCTGTATCATTCTGAGAAAAGATATTTATAGATAATAAAAATATAAATAAGATGTTCTTCATTGTAAGCTCTAATTATTTAGCAAATTGTTTAACATTCTTTTCAGAAATTTCCTTTTCATCACCAAGAATAATTAATCTCTCTACTACATTTCTTAATTCCCTAACATTACCAGTCCAATCCATTGATTTTAATAATTTTACCGCAGATTTAGAGAATTTCTTCTCTTGGACTCCTTGAGAATTTGATATATTAGTTGAAAAGTAGTTTATTAATAATGGAATATCATTCCTTCTTTCCTTAAGAGAAGGAACATTTATAATAATTACCGCAAGTCGATGGAATAAATCTTCTCTAAATTTACCTTTATCAATTTCTTTTTTTAAATCCTTATTAGTAGCTGCAATTACTCTAACATCTATTTTGATGTCTTTACCACCTCCTACTTTCTGAATACAATTATCTTGAAGGACTCTTAAGACCTTTGCCTGTGCAGAAAGACTCATGTCACCAACTTCATCAAGGAAAATTGTTCCATTATTAGCTGCTTCAAACTTACCTGTTTTATCCTTAATTGCTCCAGTAAAAGAGCCTTTTACATGACCAAAGAGCTCACTCTCAATTAATTCGCCAGGAATAGCAGCACAATTAACTTCTATTAAAGGGTTATGAGCTCTATTACTTGTACTATGAATAGATCTGGCTACAAGCTCTTTTCCTGCTCCATTCGGACCTGCAATCAGTATTTTGGCATCAGTAGTTGCAACTTTTTTTATAAGATCTCTGATTTTATTTAATTCCTTGCTTTCTCCAATCATCTCGAAAGAACTAATAATTTTTCTCTTTAACAGAGTGTTTTCTAAGGTCAAATTTTTCTTATCAATAGCATTTCTAACAGTGTTTAATAGTCTATTTAAATCAGGAGGTTTTGAGATGTAATCATATGCTCCTTTCTTCATTGAATCTACTGCCGTATCTAAGTCTCCATGACCAGAGATCATAACAATAGGAATTTCTGGCTTAATTTTCTTCGCAAATTCTAATACTTCTATTCCATCCATTTTTGGCATTTTTATGTCACAAAGAACGAGATCAAAATTTTCTTTTTTAATCTTGTTTAAGGCTATTAAACCATCTTCAGCCTCATATATTTCATGAGTCTTATCTTCTTCTGATAGGATTTTGACTAAAACCCTTCTTATTGATGCCTCGTCTTCTACAATTAATATTTTTGACATATCTAAAATTAATATTTAAGCCACTTAATTAACTCTTTATAGCTAGGTTTTTTTCCATACATGAGTATTCCAACTCTATAAATCTTGGCTGCAATCCATATACATAACGTAAAAGTTAAATATAAAATTATTATTGAAATAATTTGTTCATAAATAGGAACTCCGTTTGGAATTCTCATAAGCATAACAACGGGAGAAGTAAAAGGAATATATGAAAAGATTATTGCAACTGTTCCATTAGGATCCTCTGGGACGGTAAATATGCCTACATAAAGAGCTAACACTAAAATAATAGTAATAGGCATTACAAATTGTTGAGCATCTGTTTGATTATCTACCGCTGCTCCAATTGCTGCAAACAATGATGCATATAATAAATAACCACCTATAAAATATAATAGAAAAGCAACAAAAATATTTGTTAATGGCAGGTCTATAAAGGCAGATATCATGTCTAATACTTCTGGATTCATACTCATATTTCCAGAAGAGCTTAACAGAAGCTCACTATTCTGTGTAGATGTTTCTATACCAAAAATAGCTGTCATAAGATATGAAAACATGACTATCAAAATTGTCCAAACTAAAAATTGAGTTAAACCAGCTAACGAAGTCCCCAAAATTTTTCCCATCATTAACTGAAATGGTTTTACAGAAGAAATCATTATTTCTACAATCCTACTAGTCTTTTCCTCAATTACACTCATCATAATCATACTTCCGTATGCAAAAATGAATATATAAAGAAGCATACCTAAAATCATTCCGAAGATAAGTTTTATAATCCCATCCATTTTTGTAGTTTCTTCACCTTCAAAACTCTCTTGATATAAATTGATGTTAATCTTTGATTTATTAATCTTATCAAGATCTAAACCTACCATTTCAAAGTTTCTGTTTGTTAAAAGTCTTTCTATTTTTCCTTCAATTCTTGAAATTATGCTTATTGAAGGTGCATCCTCAGAAATAAACATAATTGAATCTGCAATTTGGTTTAAATCATCATAATATGGAATAAATAATAATCCGTAGTCAAATTTAGTTTTTGAAATTAGTTTTGCTTCTTCTAGATTAAAATCATTAATAAAATGAAAATTTAAATCATCAGAATCAGTTAAAGAGCTTGTAAAGTAGCCTGTTTGATCAACTACCGAAATATTTTTTACTGCATCATTATTTACACTTGTTAGATATCCAATAAGTAATGAAAATCCTACAATTATTAAAGGAGTTAAAAATGTGGCAAGTATAAAAGATTTGTTTGTAACCTTATTTAAATATTCCCTTTCAATAATTAGTCCAAGATGCCCCATAATCAATTTTCTTTAACTGATTTAATAAAAATATCATTTGCGCTAGGTATAACCTCCTTAAAATGTTGAATTTTTGCCTTTTTCACTAAAAAATTTAAAAGTTCATCAGATGTTTGAGATTCTTTTAATAAAATATTTAATCTTAAATTATCCCCTAACCCTTTAAAAGTTGGTTTTGAAGTTTGAAAGTTGTTTTTTATTTCTTTTTCTATCTCAGATTTTCTATTAGTGACCAGTCCAACTTCAAATGTATTGGTTTGATATTCTCTTTTTATTTCATCTAACTTGCCATCTAAAATTTTATTTGACTTATTAATTAGTGCAATGTAATCACATAATTCTTCGACTGATTCCATTCTATGAGTTGAAAAAATAACAGTTGATCCTTCATTTCTTAGATTAAGGATTTCATCCTTTATTAAATTTGCATTTATTGGATCAAAACCTGAAAAAGGTTCGTCAAATATCAATAGCTTTGGACGATGCAGAACTGTTACTATAAACTGTACTTTCTGAGCCATTCCTTTTGACAGTTCGACGACTTTCTTGCCCCACCATTCTCCAATCTCAAATTTCTCAAACCAATATTTTAGTTGCTTTCTTGCATCTGATTTTGTCATGCCTTTTAATTGAGCTAAATAAAGCGCTTGTTCACCAACTTTCATCTTGGGATATAACCCTCTTTCTTCTGGTAAATATCCAATGTCTTTTATATGAAGTGGTTTAAGAGATTCATTGTCTAAAAACACATTGCCAGAATCAGGCATAGTGATTTGATTAATAATTCTAATAAGTGTTGTTTTTCCGGCACCATTTGGCCCCAATAAACCAAAAATACTTTCCTTAGGAATACTAATTGAAACGTCATTTAATGCTTTGTGATTAGCAAAAGACTTTGATACTGAATCAACTACCAATAAATTTTCCATATTATACTAAAAAATTCTAGTCGGTAAAGATAAGAGTCTCCAATTGAATTTTAATGATTATCTGAAAGAATTATGAAAAAATTGTGATTGAATATTTTAAGCAAACATGTCCTTTACTCTATCAAAAAAAGACTTGTCAGAACTTTCTGGTTTAGGGTCAAAATGCTCATCATCTTTCATAGATTCAAAAAATTGTTTTTGTTTTTTATTTAGGGTTTTTGGTGTCCAAACATTCACATGTACTAAAAGATCTCCAGTTGCATATCCGTTTATATTAGGTATACCTTTGCCTCTTAATCTTAAAATTTTTCCAGATTGCATTCCTGGATCAATTTTTATTCTAACCTTGCCAGTTACTGTCCTTATTTCTTTACCCGTTCCTAAAATTGCATCAGGCATACTTACATATAACTCATAATGAAGATTATCGCCTTCTCTCTGAAGTTTTTGATGTGGAATCTCATTAATAACTACTAAGAGATCTCCATTAACTCCATTACCAGGAGCCTCATTCCCTTTACCACTGACTTTTAATTGCATTTCATCTACAACTCCTGCAGGAATAGGAATATTTACCGTCTCTTCCTTTATCATAAGGCCATGGTTATCTGCTCCTTTTGGTCTATTATCTAAAGTTTGACCAGCTCCGCCACAGGACTCACATGTTGTAGAAGTCTGCATTCTTCCAAGAATTGTACTTGTAACCCTGGTAACCTGACCATTCCCATTACATGTTGGGCATGTTTTAAAGGTTGATCCTGGAGCTTTTACCCTTCTCTTTACTTTAATTTTTTTGTCAACTCCTTTAGAGATTTCTTCTAATGTTAAACTAACTCTTACGCGTAAATTGCTTCCCCTTACAACTCTTTGTCTTTGTCCGCCAAAACCGCCAAATCCACCACCAAATGCACTTCCAAAAATATCTCCAAACTGACTAAAGATATCTTCCATATTCATTCCTCCACTAAATCCTGCTCCACCATTCTGAAAGGCTTGATGACCAAATTGGTCATATTTGGCTTTCTTATCAGGATTGCTTAATACTTCATATGCTTCAGCAGCTTCCTTAAATTTATCCTCTGCAGCTTTATCATTTGGATTTTTATCAGGATGATATTTAATTGCCATCTTTCTGTAGGCTTTTTTTATTTCACCCGAACTAGCACTTTTACTAACTCCTAATGTTTTATAATAATCTTCTTTCATTTTATTTACCTATAACTACTTTTGGGTATCTTATAATTTTGTCTCCCAATTTATATCCCTTTTCTATAACTTCAATAATCTTACCCTTAAGTTTAGCATTAGGTGCATCGATTTGTGTAACAGCCTCATGATTATCTGCATTAAATTCATCTCCCTTTTTAACCTCTATCAAACTTAATCCCTTTGATATTAAGACGTCCTTAAACTTGTTCTGGATTAAAATGACTCCCTTGAATATTTCGTTATCCTGATTTTTTTCAATTTCAGCACCAGCTCTATCAAAATCATCTAAAATTGATAGTAAAGATGTCATAACTTCTTCACTAGCAGTTGTGAAAAGTTCAATTCTCTCCCTTGCAGTTCTCTTCTTATAATTTTCAAATTCTGCAAAAAGTCTAAGAAATTTCTCTTTCTCTAATTGTAATTCATCTACATCAGATTTATCTTCCAATTGGTGATTATCCTCTTTTATTGTAGGATCTTCCTTTATTGAATCCTTAATTTTTTTAGATCTTTTTTTACTCATATTAATAATAAATTATAATCATTTGATATACCCATAGCAAAAGTACTGCCAATATTAAATAAAATGTCAAATTGTCACCTTATTATATCTTTAATAGCACCCTTAAGATTCGCAAATTTAAAACTAAATCCTTCATCTTGAATTTTTCTTGATGAAATTTTGTGACTTTTAAATAAAAGAACATGCATTTCTCCAAATAAAACTCTAAAAAATATTCTTGGAATTTTAATAATAATCCACGATTTTGAATGAATTAATGAAATAATTCTAGTGAATTCTATGTTTTTTACAGGGTTATTAGATACACCATTATATACTCCACCTAAATTGTTTTCCATAACAAACAAGAAAATTCTAGAGATATCTTCAATATGAATCCATGATTGCCATTGCTCACCAGAACCAAATACGATTCCAAAACCAAAGTTCATAGGCATAATAGTTTGTTTTAACACCCCTGCTTTTATCGATAAGACCAAGCCAATTCTAATAATCGAAACATTTATACCAATATTTTTAAATAAATTAGCTGCAGACTCCCAACTATTTATAACCTCTGCTAAAAATGAATCATCTGCAGTTGTTTCATTTTCTAAAAATTCTTTCTCTTTAGAATCAGGATAAAAGCTAATCCCACTTGCTGAAACTAATCTTTTAATCGAAATATCATTATCTATAATGGATTGCCTTAAAAACTCTAGACCTTCTACTCTACTATTAAGAATTTTCTTTCTATTTCCACTGGTCCATAGCTTAAATATAGATGATCCAGATAGTGCTATTATTGAATCAACTTCCCTGAAACACTCTAAATCAATAGTCTTTTTATTAGGATTCCAATAGTAGCCATTAACTAAATCTGATTTAGTTATTTTAGATCTCGAAGTCGTTAAAAAATTAACTTTTATATTGGATTTAATACAGTCTTCAATTATTTGAGAACCTATAAGGCCAGTAGCTCCAGTAATTAGCACTTTCATTGTTTAAAAATAAAGATGATAAATATATAATTTCAAAAATTGATTCTTAATACATTGAACATTTTTTTAATTATAAATATGTAATTTTGCAAAAGTTTTAATTCAATACTATTGAGTTTAGATATACAAATTTCACAATCAAATAAAAGTAAAATTGACGAGGTTGATTTTAGCAATTTTACTTTTGGATCAGTATTTACTGATCATATGTTTGAATGTGATTATATAAATGGAAAATGGCAAAATCCAAAAATACTTCCCTATCAATCTATATCAATTGAACCTTCTGCAAGCGTTTTTCATTATGGTCAAGCTATTTTTGAGGGAATGAAAGCTTATAAAGATTCCTATGATGAATTATGGTTGTTTAGGCCAAAAGAAAACTTTGACAGATTCAATAAATCATCAGTTAGATTAGCCATTCCTGAATTTCCAGAAGAACTTTTTTTTGATGCTCTAAAAAAACTTTTAAATCTTGACAAGGAATGGGTAAAAAAAGATGAAGGAAGTTCATTATATGTTCGCCCATTTGTTATTGGTAATGAATATGCAATACAGGCTTCACCATCGAAAAACTACAAATTTATGATTATATGTGCTCCTGCAACACCCTATTACAAAGGAAAAGTTAAAGTCATCGTTGCAGATAAATATAGTAGAGCAGCAAGTGGTGGTGTAGGTTTTGCAAAAGCAGCTGGAAATTATGCGGGACAATTTTATCCTACTAATCTTGCAAAAGAAAAAGGATTTCAACAAATCATTTGGACAGATTCAAATCAGCATAAATATCTAGAAGAAGCTGGAACAATGAATGTTTTTTTTAGAATTGGTGAAAAGCTAATTACTGCTCCAACCACAGATACAATTCTTGATGGTGTAACAAGAAAAAGTATAATACAAATAGCAAAAGATCAAGGAATAGATGTAGAAGTTAGAAGAATCACAATAGATGAAATAAAAGAAGCTTCTAGAAACAACTCATTAAAAGAAATTTTTGGTACAGGAACTGCAGCAGTAGTTAGTGAAATTTCAGAATTTGAGCATAAAGATGAACTTTTTATTCTGCCTGAAATTGAAGATTCCTATGCTAAGAAACTTAAAAAAAGTTTAGTAAACATTCAGACTAATAAAGCAGAAGATCCACACAACTGGAGATATAAAGTTTAATTATCTGTTTAATATTTCCGCAATCCTTGGTTTAAAATAATTTGGGCCTTTCAATATCTTTCCATCATCACGGAAAATAGGAGTACCATTCTCAGATAACTTACTCATATTGCTTCTTTGAATTTCATCAAATACTTCCTCTATTTTATGCTCCATGCCATGCTCTAGAATTGTGCCACATAAAATATATAACATATCCCCCAATGCATCAGCTACCTCAACTAAATCTCCTTTATTTGCAGCTTCAAAATACTCATCATTTTCTTCCTTCATCAATTTATGTCTAAGGGTGTTTTTTTCAATTCCTAAATCTGCTTCTGGTGAATTTAAATATCCTATTTTAAAAGTCTCATGAAACTTTTTAACTGCTAAAATTTTATTTTTCATTTTTAAATATTTTATGTATTAATTTATTAGTTTCGCTAAAAAAATATATGTTTAGTGAAGGTCAAATAATATTTGCAATTTTATTTATAATTGGTTTTTCTATACTACTGGCCATAGCTTATAAAAAAGACTATAAACTGCATCAAAAATACTATAAAGGCAGTATTTGGGTCTTACTAGCTTTTATATGTTTTATAGGTCTAATTGCTGCAATAAAGTACTTCTTCATATAAGTATTAATCCTCTACTAAAAAACCATAGTTCTCAGCATATTTCATCATCTGATACTCAAAAGAATTAACATACCTTACCTCAATGTCATCTATATTTCCTTCACTATCAGTTATAGGAGTCAATTCAGGATTTACAAATCCTCCGTATGGTGCTCCTTTAAATTGTTTATTTCTGTCTAGAATTTCAGCATGAATTTCTTGATCTACTTTTACCCCATAACCTTCAACTAAATCTTGAGCAGCCTGAAAATCACCTTCAGATTTAATTCTTTGCGTTTCTCTTAAAAGCTCACCAAAAATTTCTCTCAGTTTTTCATAATCATTTATATTATAATATGTTTTTCCATCTCTTTTTACCTGTTCTATAACATTCTCTTCTTTTCCTCTTGCATAGCTCCAAGCACTTACCCATT
>CAZBCJ010000017.1:0-2992 GCA_964490545.1 uncultured Flavobacteriaceae bacterium
CCTAATATACTTCTACATGCACTTCCTGAACCAATTCTAGAGAGAAAGGAAGCTTTCTTATAAAAAAAATCTTCTTTCATACTGGAATCAAGATCTTTTTCTAAGGACATTATACATAAAGCCAATGCACTCATTCCGCTAGCTGAAGATGCAATTCCACTACTATGGGGAAAAGTATTTTCAGTCGTAATTTTAAAACTATATTCTTTTAAATAGCTGCAATATTTTAAAATATTTCTAAAGAAAAGTTCAATTTTAGATTTAAACTCATCCATTTTCTTACCCTTATAATAAACATCAAATAATATATTGTTATCAACCTTGTTTCTTTTGTTCAATTCTAGGATAGTAATTGTCCTGGAATTACTTAAAGTAAAACTAATAGATGTATTTTTTGGAGTCTGATTCTGATTTTTCCCCCAATACTTTACTAAAGCAATATTACTTGGTGATGACCATGTATAAGATGTAGTATCAGGTAAATTAGTAAAGTTATTAGCTATAAAATTCTCCTCAGACATAAAATAATATTGGATGGATTGTTGTGCGGGCGGAGAGACTCGAACTCTCACACCTTGCGGCACTAGATCCTAAGTCTAGCGTGTCTACCAATTCCACCACGCCCGCAAATTGATGTGCTAATATAATCAATACTTTCAATATTTAGATTATTCGTAAGATTAAAAGTATTCTCTGTTTTTGTATTTTTACAATATGGGTATACAAGCTAATTCTAATTTTAATTTTTCCTTTAAAGAAATTCAAAAATTAGTTAATATTAATTATGGTTTTACATGTACTTTGAAAAAATTAGATGGTGAGAAAGACCTCAATTATAGACTTATAACAAAGAAAGGTAAGAATTATTACCTAAAAATATATCCTAAGAATACCGATTTAAATTTTATTGTATTTCAAACTAAATTATTAAATCATTTATCTAAAAAAACAGGATTAAAAACACCTAAAAATTTATTGTCTAAAAGTGGGCTTAACTATTCTATCTTTAGAGATAAAAAAGGCTTCATAAGATATTTCAGAATTAATTCATGGATAGAAGGCAAAAGATGGTCAAAGTTAAATCCTATTACCAATAATCTAAGGTATGAATTAGGGAAAGAGGCTGCGTTAATTACTAAAAATTTGAAAAATTTTAAAAGTGATTTTGCTAATTCAGAAATGCAATGGGATATATCAAACTCATTATGGACAAAACAATATTTAAAATTTATAAAAAGAAGTAGTGAGAAAAAAATAATAAAATCTTTTCAAAATAAGTTTGAAGAAGAATTAACAAAATTCAAAAAACTAAGAAAATCATTTATACACAATGATGTAAATGATAATAATATAATTGTTTCCAACAGTTTATATAGTCCTAAAATTAATGGAATTATTGACCTTGGAGATTCTATGAATACACAAATAATAAATGATGTAGCTGTTACTTGTGCATATGCAATGATGAAGTGTAAAAATCCACTTGAAGCAGGAGTTTATGTAGTTAAGGGTTATAATTCAGTATTTAAATTAGAAGAAAATGAAATTGAATTTCTATACCTAGCAATAGCTATGAGACTTATTATATCAATAACTAAATCTTCAATTAATAAAATTGAAAATAAAGAAAATGAGTATCTATTAATTAGTGAGGATGAAGCAATAAAATTAATTAAAAAATGGGATAAAGTTAATCAAGAACTAGCAACGTATTCTTTTAGAAATGCTTGTGGATATACTGCTCATCCAAATGAAAAAAAATTTAATAAATGGTCAAAAAATAGGGCTTTTAAAATAATTGATATTTTCCCATCAATTGAAAAGAAAAATTTTTTCAATATTGATCTTAGTGTTTCCAGCAACTGGTTAGAAAATAGACTTATTGGGAAGAATGTTGACTTGTTTGAAAACAAAATTAATTTGCTCAAAAAATTAAATAGCAATTCAATTATTGCTGGAGGATACTTAGAGCCTAGAATTTTATATAACACTAATAATTATTCTAGGGCTGGAAACAATGGGATTGAAAATAGAACAATACATCTTGGTATAGATTTTTGGTTAAATAAAAATACACCAATTAATGCCTTTATTGATGGCATAGTAGTTGTAAAAACAAATAATAAATCTAAAAAAGGGTACGGTGGTCTAGTTATTCTAGAGCATAAAGTAAAAAATTTAAAATTTTATAGTCTTTATGGCCATCTGTGTAATATTAAAAGATTAAAAATTAAAATTGGAGATAAAATTAAGAAAGGATCTGAAATAGGTCTTGTAGGAAATTATAATGAAAATGGTAACTGGGCCCCACACCTGCACTTCCAATTAATGCTGAGTCTACTAGATTTTAAAAACGATTTCCCAGGCGTGTGTTACTCCTCTGAAAAAAATATTTGGAGTAGTATTTGTCCCGATCCCAATAAAATTTTTAAATCCAAAAATTTATATAAAAATAATCAAGATTCTAACGAAGTATTGATGAATCTTAGAAAAAAATATCTTGGAAAAAATTTAAGTCTAAGTTATAATAAACCAATAAAAATTGTTAGAGGTAAAGATCAATATTTGATTGATGATAATGGAAGAAAATATCTTGATACAGTAAATAATATTGCTCATGTAGGTCATGAAAACGAGAACGTGGTTAAAGTTGGTCAAAAACAAATGGCTATTCTAAATACAAATACTAGATATCTTCATCCTAATCTAATTAGACTTAGTGAAGAATTGCTTAATAGATTTCCAAAAAAACTAGGTACAGTTTTTTTTGTTAATTCTGGTAGTGAAGCAAATGAATTAGCAATTAGACTAATGAAGAATTATACTAGTCAAAATGATATTATAGTGTTTGAAGGTGGATATCATGGCAACACAACTAGCACCCTTGAAATAAGCAATTATAAATATATGGGAAAAGGCGGTAAAGGTGAATCTAAACACATACATTCAATTCCAATGCCTGATGTCTTTAGGTGTAAGTTTTCGGGATTAG
>CAZBCJ010000017.1:3002-16662 GCA_964490545.1 uncultured Flavobacteriaceae bacterium
CCAATAAATGCACCTCTGAAATATCGTCAAGTTGCTGAGAAAGTACCAATTATTCAACGATATTTATCATCAATACTAGGATTGACATCAGTATTATTCATATCAATATTGTATGTTTCAATTCCAATACCAGATATCTTTAGAGGGAAGTATTCAGGATCAGAATCATCAAAAGAATATATAAATGAAGTTGCTAAGAAAGTTGATAAGATTAAGTCAAAAGGAAAATCTATCGCAGGAATGATTATAGAGCCTATTATTAGTTGTGGTGGCCAAATTGAACTTCCAAATAATTTTCTAAAAAAAACATATCAAATTATAAAAAAGAATAATGGATTATTAATATCAGATGAAATACAAACTGGTTTTGGAAGAGTTGGGAAAAAGTTTTGGGGATTTCAGTTACATGATGTAATTCCAGACATAGTTACACTTGGGAAACCTATGGGGAATGGACATCCAATTGGAGCAGTTGTCTGCACTAAAGCAATTGCCGATAAATTTAATAATGGAATGGAGTTTTTTAGTTCATTTGGTGGAAATCCTGTTTCATGTGCTATAGCTCTTTCTGTTCTAGATGAAGTGAAAAAAAATAACCTTCAAAAAAATGCAGAAATTGTTGGGAGCTACATCAAATCTCAATTGAAAAAACTTAGTAAAGAATTCCCCATTATATCTGATGTAAGAGGTAAAGGTTTGTTTCTAGGATTTGAACTTACATCCAATAAGTTACATCCATTACCTGATCAAACTAGCTACCTAGTTAATAGAATGAAAGAACTTGGAATACTAATAAGCTCTGATGGAATTGACAATAATGTAATTAAAATTAAGCCACCCTTAGTTTTTAACAAAGCTAACTCAGATACCTTAATATATTTTCTTAGAAAAGTACTTAAAGAAGATCCCATGAAGCTTAAATTGTAAACTAAAATTTTCTCTCAGGATTATAAAAAGAAGTGTCAATGCTTGGAGTTTTTTCTGAAATAAAGTCTGAAACTAATTTGCCTGTCCCAGTACTCATACTCCAACCGGTCATATTGTGACCAGTGGCAATAACAATATTTGAAATTTTAGAAGATCTTCCAATATAAGGTAGTCCATCCGCCGAAATTGCTCTTAATCCATAAGCAGCCTTACCCCTAACATCCTCATCAATTCTTAAATTAGGGTAATAAGAACATGCAGAATTTGCAATTGCATCAACTCTATTTCTTCTTATATTTTTATTAATAGAGGCTATTTCCATTGTTCCAGAAAACCTGGTAAAACCATTCATTGGGGTAACCGCACATTTTGATTCTACAAGAATTGCAGGTAAATTTATATTAGTTTCTTTATGAACATCCATACTATAACCTTTTCCTGACTGTAGCAATAATTTAATTCCTATTTTATTGCATAAGTAATTAGTCCAAGGACCAGCAGCAAACACGTATTCATCAAATTCCATGTGCTTACGATCTAAATATATTCCTTTTATTTTTTCTCCTTCCAATACAAAATTTTCAACTAGCCTACGCTTTAATATTTTCACACCTCTAGTCAATAAAAATTCTTTAAGTACAGACATAAATTCAACAGGAGTTGAATGATGATCGCATTTGTAATATGCTCCGCCAATTGAATCAATTTCTACATTAGGTTCAAGCTCCTTTATTTCAGCTTCATTAATCAATTTTGCTTCTAGCCCATTTTCAATTGCCAATTTAACTGCATGTTCTTCGTGAAGCATAGAATTTTCAGTTTTACAAAGCATTAAAAGTCCCTTTTTTTCATAATGAAATTTAAAATTGTTTTCATCTCTTATTTGCTGTAATAAATCTTGACTTAAAAGAGAAAGGTTTAATATTCCTGGTATTGAATTTGTTACATGCCTATTAGTGCAAGACTTATTAAATGCATAGATCCATTTAAAAAATTCTATATTAATTCTCGGTTCTATATATAATGGACTTGATGAATTAAACATCCATCTTATACCTTGTCTAATAGTGCCAGGCGCTGCTAGAGGAATAATATGTCCTGGACATAAATATCCGGCATTAACATATGAAGCGCCAGAATCTAACGAAGACTTATCAATTATTGTAACACTATGACCTTCCTTTATTAGGTAATATGCAGAACATAATCCTATCACTCCTCCTCCAATAATAGCAACACTTTTAGACATTTTTATATAACTTGAAATCCATGTGCATAAGGATCATCTTTATCAATAATAATTTTATTATAGCCATATATCCTTGCCCAACCCTTAATTTTGGGAATAATTGTCTTTTGTGAACCTATTATTGATTCCTCTTTAATTGTGCCAGTGAATTTAGATCCTATATAGCTTTCATGGATAAATTCATCATTTAATTTTAGTTCACCCTTAAAATACATTTGAGCCATTCTTGCTGATGTTCCTGTTCCACAAGGCGATCTATCAATTGCTTTATCGCCATAAAAAACTGCATTTCTTGAACAAGAAGATGGATCAATTTTATCACCTATCCATAGTATGTGTGAAACATCCTTGATAGTAGAATCCATTGGATGAATAAACTTTTTTGGAAATTCTAAATTAATTTTACTTCTTATTTCTTGGGAATATCTGACTATATCACTGGCTGTATAATTTTCTATTCCTGAAAAATTTTTTTGGTAGTCAATTATAGCATAAAAATTTCCTCCATACGCAACATCGAAATTTATTTTACCTAATTCAGTTGAAATTATACTTAAATCTTCTGAGCATAAATAGCTTTCAACATTAGTAAGCTCTACCCATTTAACTTTTCCTTTTTCATATAAATAATTTATTTCAATAGTTCCTGCAGGAGTTTCAATTTTTAACACTCCATCTTTTTTAGGCTTAATAAGTTTTTCTTCAATTGCAATTGTAACAGCTCCAATGGTTCCATGGCCACACATTGGTAAGCATCCTGAAGTTTCTATAAATAAAATGCTGAAATCATTTTCTGGATTATGCGGAGGATAAATCATAGCTCCACTCATCATATCATGACCCCTTGGCTCAAACATTAATCCCTTTCTAATCCAATCATATTTTTGTAAAAAAAATTGACGTTTTTCACTCATGTCTTTACCCTCAAGTATTGGCGCTCCTTCAACTACTAATCTAAGAGGGTTTCCGCAAGTATGCGCATCAATACAAGTAAAGCTAGTTTTATTCATTATTAGGTTTTATAATACAAATAAAGCTAGTTTTATTCATTCTTAGTTTTATTAATGTATTTGTTTATTCTTTCTTCTAATATAGATAAAGTAACGGTTCCCTGTGATAAAACAACTTCATGAAAATCTCTAATATCAAATTTATTTCCAAGCTGATCCTTTGCTTTTTTTCTTAATTCACGAATTTTAATTTCACCAATTTTATAGGATAATGCTTGACCTGGCCATGAAATATATCTGTCTACTTCAGTGTTTATCTCATGAAAAGATAAAGCTGTATTTTTTGTCATATATTCTACTGCTTCCTCTCTTTTCCATCCCATAGCATGAATTCCAGTATCTACAACAAGACGACATGCTCTCCACATTTCATATGTCAATTTTCCAAATTGTTCATATTTAGTAGTATATATTCCCATATCATTTGCTAAAAACTCACTATACAAACCCCACCCCTCACCAAATGCTGATAAATATAAATTTCTTCTAAATCGTGGTATGCTGTCTCCCAATTCATTATTTAATGAACCTTGAAGATGATGCCCAGGTACTCCTTCATGAGCTGTAAGTGCTGGAATAGTATATAAAGTCCTGCTTTTAAGATCATATGTATTTACCCAATAATATCCAGGTTCAGTACTATTCTTGGATGTACCAACATATCTCCCCCCAGTATACTTAGGAGCTATTGCATCAGGAACAGGGGCAACTCCGTAAGGTTTTCTCGGGAGTGTTTTAAAGAATTTTGGAAGTTTTGCATCTATCCTTTTTGAAATATCCCTAGCAAACATTAACAATTCTCTAGGTGTTTTAGCATAAAATCTATCATCAGTTCTTAAAAATTTAAAAAAGTCATCGAAGCTTCCCTTAAATTTTAAATCAGAAATTATTTTTATCATTTCTTCTTTAATTCTACTAACCTCTCCTAATCCTATTTTATGAATATCATCTGCATTATAACTCCTACTAGTGGTATAAAAATTAATTCTATTTTGATAATAATCTACTCCATTTTCAATCTCAGAAATTCCAATTTTAGTTCTTGTATTTGGAAAATATTCCTTTTCAAAAAATTCCTTGATTCTTTTAAATTCAGGTATGACTGATTCTTCCACTGCCTTTTGGCCCTCATACAATATTGAATCAATTTGAATCTGGCTTAAATCATCTGGCAAATTATTAAAAGGAGAATAGAAATAATTTTCTTTATAATCTCTAGTAATATGATCATTGTAAGTTGATTCATATCCCTGAAAAATAACAAGTGGTTGAGATAATCCTTTTGCTAATCCCTCTCTAAGATTAACAAAATATTGATCTACATAATTTGGAATTGCATTTAATTTGTTTAAATAGTTTTTTGCTTGATCATAATTATAGATCGGTCTAACCATATATCCTAAGCTACTATGAAAACCAGAATCTGATAGTAATGGGTTTAGGTATCTCTCAAACTCATAATAATCAACAATATCCTGAAGTTTAAAGCCTAGTAATTTATATGAAATTTTATCATTCTCGTCTAAGTAGGAAGTATCTATTAATGATAATCCTAATAAAAGTTCATTAGCAAAATCAGCCTCATTCCTATAATGGTCTTTTGTTACTAAACCTAAAGGATACTTTTTTGAATCATATCCTTTATGTTCTTGATACGAGTTAATTATCTCATTTAGGTGATCTGAATTTTTATTGTTCTTAAATTGATCACAAGATTGGATAGTGATTATTACTAATATTATTGTAATTATTCTGTATAAGTTCATAATAAGTTTTATTTTTCAAAACGACATTCTCATTTTCTAGCTATTACTCCATTTATAGCTCGTTTTATATTTAATGGATTGTTATTTTTTAATTCATCTGGAAGCAATTCATCTGGAAAATCTTGAAAACTAAATGGCCTTACCCATCTTTGTATAGAATTTGTTCCAACTGCAGTAAATCTACTGTCAGTTGTTGCGGGATATGGACCTCCGTGGAGCATTGAAGGACAGACCTCTACTCCCGTAGGTACACCGTCAAAAATTATTCTACCTACTCTTGATCCAAGTAAATCAATTAGATCCTTATTTTGATAAATTTCATCTTTTTCACCAATAATCGTACCCGTAAGTTGGCCTTGAATAGAAAAAACAACATTTCTCAAATCATTCATATCATTGCATTTAATAATCAAAGAAAAAGGTCCAAATACCTCATGATGTAAATTCCTATTTTGAATAAAAGTTTTTGAATTAACAGTTGCTAATATATGTTTCGGATAGTTTTCCTTGCTAATTAAATCTGATTGATAAAGTATCTCAACATCTTTATTAGATATTGTTTGATTAGCATTTGAATTATAAGCATCAAGTATATTAGGATGCAACATACATGAAGGTTCAATTTTCTGGAGCTCTAAAGACAGACATTCAACGAATCTGTTTAATTCATTTCCTTTAATAGAAATTATCATTCCAGGATTTGTGCAAAATTGTCCAGATCCAACAGTAATTGATTTAGCAAATTTTATTGCTAAATCTTCATAGTCATTTTTAATCTTAGTTGGCATAATTATTATTGGATTTGTACTTCCCATTTCAGCAAAAACTGGAATAGGCGTATCTCTTTTAGAGGCTAAATCATATATTGACCTTCCTCCTTTTAGACTTCCAGTAAAACCAACAGCTTTAACATTTGGATGATTTACTAATTTCACCCCTACACCTATGTCTTTACTATTTAAATTAGAAAAAACACCATCTGGCATATTATTTTTCTTAGCAGCACTTATTATTGCACATGCTACAATTTCACCTGTACCAGCATGCATGGGGTGAGATTTTACGATAACTGGGCATCCAGCAGCTAAGGCTGAGGCAGTATCTCCACCAGCAGTTGAATATGCTAGTGGAAAATTGCTTGCTCCAAAAACAACTACTGGGCCAAGAGGCATCATCATTTTTCTTAAGTCAGGTTTTGGCATTGGCTCTCTTTCAGGAATAGCAGTATCAATTGAAGCTTCCACCCAGCTACCATCTAAAACTAAATCTGCAAAAGACCTTAGCTGTCCAATTGTTCTTTTTAATTCTCCTCTTGATCTTCCAGCCGGTAATCCAGTCTCAGAACAATAAACTTCAAGTAATTCATCACTAATAGATAAAATTTCATCAGCAATAGAATTTAAAAATTTTGATCTTTCTTGTGGATTAGTTTTTTTATAATCTTCAAAAGCATTTTTTGCAAGATCAATACTCTCTTCTATTTCATCATTACTAGCTTCATAAAAAATTTGATCATTTTTTTTATTTAATTCCGGATTAAATGTTTGAAATGTTACATTACCTGAAGAAGATAGTTTGTTGCCAATAAAATTTTTACCCGTAAGCATATAGTTATTTAATAATTATATTTTGATAAATCTGGTCTTGATGCTAATGCAGCTTCTATTATAGAAATAACTGATTTTCTCTCCTTACCGCTTAAAGGTAATCTAGGAGCTCTAACATACTCTGATCCCAAACCTGTATAAGTCTCAGCTAGTTTAATATTTTGAACCAATTTTGAGTTAATATCCAATTCTAATAGAGGAAGGAACCATCTATATATACTTATTGCCTCATCAATTTTTCCATTTTTCTGTAATTTATATATAGCGACTGTTTCATTTGGAAATGCGCAAACAAGACCAGCAATCCAGCCAACTGCTCCCATTATCAAACTCTCCAATGCTACAGTATCTACACCAGTCATTATTTTTAATCTATCACCAAATCTGTTTTTTATCCTAGTAACATTCGTCACATCTCTTGTAGATTCTTTAACTGCCTGAATATTCTCAAATTGAATTAACTGATCAAACATATCAAGCGTTACTTCAATTTTATAATCCACTGGATTATTATATATCATTATTGGAAGAGAAGTATTTTTTGCAATCTCCTTAAAATATGTAACAGTTTCTACATCACATGATTTGTAGCGCATTGGTGGTAATACCATTAATCCAGATGCTCCATTTTCTTCAGCAGAGACAGCTGAATTTATAGCTTCCTTTGTTGATTGCTCAGCAATATTTACAACAACGGGTATTTTTCCGTTAGTTACTTTAATTGTATTTTTTGTTAAAATATTTTTCTCCTCATTAGTTAGAGTACTTGCCTCCCCTAAAGAACCCCCTAGAACAATAGCGCTAACACCTGCATCTAATTGCGCATTTATATTTTTATTAAATAGATCTAAATCTAACTTATCATCGTCAGTAAATTTAGTGGTAATTGCCGGCATGACACCTTCCCAATTCATAAGTGTTATTTTTTATTGAATATAAGATTTTTTTAACACATTAAATAATCTAGTTTAACATAAAGAGATCTGATGCTATACCATCTGAAAGGAATCTACCTTTGCTAGTTATCTTAAGACACTTTTTATCTAATACTAATAATTTTTTATCAATTTTATCTTTTGATTTATCTAATAGATAGTTCTTAAATTTTTTACCAAGTTGCTTTTCAATATCATCTAGTGATATTCCCCAAATTGTACGTAATCCAGTCATAACCATCTCATTATATACATCAATTTCTGTTAGATTTTCAATGGTTATTGGAAGCTTATTTTTTTCTAATGAATTTATGTACTTCATATTGTTACTTACATTCCAAATCCTTTTCTTACCATTAAAAGAATGAGCAGATGGCCCTAGTCCTATGTATTTTTTTCTTTGCCAATATGCACTATTGTTTTTTGATTCATAATTCTTTAAAGCAAAGTTAGATAGCTCATAGTTTAAATATTTGCTTTTTTCTAATTCAACTACTATTATTTCATTCTGCCTCATTAAGGTTTCATCGTTTATATTATCAATTTTTCCGTTCTGAATTAATTTACTCAAAACGGTGTTTGGTTCAACTGTAAGTGCATAGGCTGAAATATGTGGAAGATTATAATTTTTAGCTGTCCTTACATTCTTTCGCCACTTATAATCTGATAATCCAGGTATTCCATAAATAAGATCTATCGAAATATTATCAAAATATTTTTTAGTTAATTCTATTGAACTCTTTGCTTGACTAGAATCATGAGATCTATTCATTAACTCAAGATCCTTATCATAAAATGATTGAACTCCAATGCTAATTCTATTAAAATTCTCTGATAATTCTTGAATTTTACCTTTAGTTAAGTCATCTGGGTTTGCTTCAATAGATATTTCAGCATTTTCCACAACATTGAAATCTGAGTAAACACCATTTAAAATTTTATTTATTTCTTTTGCATCTAAAATTGTTGGTGTGCCGCCTCCAAAATAAATGGTATTAACACTTTCACCCAGTAACTCCTTTTTTCTTAATTTAATTTCATTTAAAATAGAAGTTATAAATAGATCTTTATTTTTTAAAGACGTAGAAAAATGAAAGTCACAATAAAAACATGCTTTTTTACAAAAAGGTATATGGATATATATTCCGGCGATAACTAAACTAATTTATCCTTGTTTTGACTTACATAACTACTCCAACTTGAATATTTTTTATTGCTAGAAAGTTTTCCTTCATTATAAAAATGACATACTGCAGCTGCAAGCCCGTCAGTTGCATCTAAATTCTTAGGAAGATTTTCTATTTTTAATAAATTCTGTAACATCTTTGCAACTTGCTCTTTACTAGCATTTCCATTTCCAGTTATAGACTTCTTAATCTTCTTTGGCGAGTATTCTGTTATAGGAATCTCTCTAGATAAACCTGCAATCATTGCTACTCCTTGTGCCCTACCAAGTTTTAACATGCTCTGAACATTCTTTCCAAAAAAAGGAGCTTCAATAGCAATCTCATCCGGTTTATAATTATCAATCAATTCAATTGTTCTTTCAAAAACTAATTTTAGTTTTAAATAATGATCTTTATACTTAGCTAAGTTTAATTCACTCATTTGAATTAACTCCATTTTCTTGTTGACAACCCTAATTAGACCAAAGCCCATTATAGTAGTTCCTGGATCGATTCCTAAAATTATTTTTTCATTTGACATGGAGAATTTCTTTATTCTGTTGATACAAATATCGGCAAAGAAAATTTTACATTAACCTGTTGACCTCTTTTAATTGCTGGAAAAATCGTTGGTAATTTTTCTATACTACTCTTAAATGATAAATCTATAAGATCTTGTAATTCAACTATATTCTCATCAAGAATTAATTCATCAAAATTAATTTTACCATCATTTGAAACAGTAAAATTTACCATTACAGTATCCTGAATAGTTCTGTTAACTATTTTTGTATTACTAATTAAATCAGAATAAATTTGATTACTAAGAGTAGAAATAAAACATTCTTTTTTTTGTGATATAGTTAATAAAGAATCACAAGTAGTAAATGATGGATATTCGTCAACATCCGACCAATTGAATGTTTTCCATTCTTCATCTAAAATATCATCAACACTTATTTTTTTATTAATATTCAATTCACATGAAAAGAAAAAAAAGAAAAAAATTAAAGAAAGAATATATTTCATCATGTGTAATATATAATAATTTAATTTAATAAATTTAATAGATTTTAACGAATTATATCAATGGATCTTTTGCTAATTATAATATCTGCAGTGCTAATTATTTCAGGAATAATAGGAAGCTTCATGCCAATATTACCGGGGCCATTAACATCATGGTTTGGTTTATTTATTCTTAATTTAATTTCTTCAATTGAAATAGATAGCACATTATTAATTATAACATTTATTATAGCTATAACTATTTTTATTCTTGATAGTCTAATCCCAATATATGGATCAAAATATTTTGGAGCTACTAAATATGGAATTATAGGAGCATCAACTGGTCTTGTAATTGGTATAATAGCACCTATCCCTTTTGGAATTTTAATTGGTCCAATTCTGGGAGCATTAATTGGTGAATTATTATTTAATAATGATTTAAAAAAATCTATTAAATCCTCTATTGGGGTTTTAATCGGATTTGTGGCTTCTAGTTTTATAAAGTTTGTTACCAGTATTGTATATCTTATGATATATATAATACAATTATGGGAATATATATAATAAAAAAGCTCCCCTAATAGGAAAGCTCTTCATTGGTTTTAAGAAAACTCATATTAAATATAAGTTATCAACACACCGCAAATATAGTTAATTTATTTTATAACACTTTTAAGTCACGTAATTGTTTGGCAGAACCAACAATTGCGCTATCTACTCCTTTTGGGTTCCATTTTAAAATATTCCTTGCGTTATTGGTGTGCAGCACCTCTTTCTCTCCTAATCTTTCAACAGCCATTCTTAACGAACTTATAAAAATTGACAATAATTTTATTAACCAGTTTGGAGCTGTATATCTAGGTACTTTTTTAAACCCATTATTATATAGAATATTAGATATATCCGAAAGCCATACCGTTTTTTCAGAAAGCAGAAACCGTTTTCCTGCTGCATTTTTTTCTTTCATTGCTTTAATATGAGCCCAAGCAACATCCTTAACATCACCTACACTTATACTTAGCTTTGGATTAAAAGGAATTGAACCATTTAGCATTTTCTTTATAGCAATTCTATTGGAAATACTCACAGAATCAGACAAAGATGGGCCAACTACTAAAACAGGATTTATTGCACAGACTTCAATTTTCTCACTATCATTTAAGTTTTCAATGTATTCCCAAAGAAACATCTCAGCTTTTGTTTTACTAATTTCATAAGGAAATAATTCTTCATTACTTAAGTCAGTCCAATCATCATCATTAAACTCACTTTTTCCATTACCATATATTGCAGCAAAAGATGATGTCATAACAAATCTTTTTACCTTATTTTTTACTGCTGCCTTCAAACATCTTTGTAAGCCTCCCAATGCAGGTTTTACCAATTCATCAACATCAACTCTTCCAATAATTACTGGAGATGCAACATGAAGCACGTAATCACAGCCTTGTATAGCCTCATTCCATCCATTGTCACTTAATAGGTTTAGTTCACAAAATTCAATTTTTGTCTTACATTCAACATGTCTTGACAAACATTTTAATAGGTTGTCTACCTTATCTAATGATCTTAAAGAAGTCTTAACTAAATAACCTTGCTCAATAAGTTGCTTGATACAGTGCAGTGCAATATATCCTGTGCCTCCACTAACAAATACTTTTTCCATCGCGGTCTGGACGGGACTCGAACCCGCGACCCCATGCGTGACAGGCATGTATTCTAACCAGCTGAACTACCAGACCTTTTATTAATTGCGAAAGCAAATATACATTTGATTTTCAACAACTCAAATCTTTTCTTTTAAATTTTATATATGGATAATATTAATAAAAATAAGCGTATAAATTAATATCCTGAGCCCCATTCTGGACATCCAAAACACTCCTTATTATTTAAGAAATCATATGAAATTGAAAATTCTGAAATTCCTCCATCTCCACCAATTCTACTTAAATTAAAATCATAAGAATACCCAAACTTAAATCCTTCCCATGCCATTCCAATAACTGGATTTACAGAGGTTATAAAATGACTTTTGTCAGAGGTTTGTATGGGATTTGTTGCCGCTGTAAGTCCAACAGAGAATCTATCAAAAACATATTGGAATCCCAGATCGAGCCTATCATATTTTCCTTGCATCATAAAATTTGTAATAAAAAATATACTATTATCATCATTATAATTTAATACTGGTAATTCTAGGGATGCATGAAGGGATACAAATATATCTAATGGAGCATCTCCCTGGCTAACCATTGATACATTTGGTCTGTTTAAATGTCTTAATGTTAAACCAATCCAGCTATAATCATTATTAAATAAAAATGAAGCACCAAAATCAAAATATCTCACGTTTTCATTTAATGCAATTGGATCGAAAGTATTTGAGCTTATTAAATTTTGATATATGTCTATTTGATCTTCAAAAAGTAGATTATCAAATCCATAATCCTTAAATCCAAAACCTATAGATATACTAGGTCTAAAATGCCAGTCATAATCGATTTGAACATCATAAGCCCAGCTTAAATTTACTTGCTTAAGATTATAATTAGTAACCGTTTCCTGATGATTAATTAAACTTATTCCTATACCACTATTTAGGTTAGGGTACCAATCATCAAAATAAATGAATTGAGAATTTAAGTTAAAATTAAATCCTGACCACTGCTGATTTTTATATAGAAGTCCTGCTTTTGTTGTCTGATAAAAACCTGAAAAAGAAGGATTGATACTTTCAGGAATCATAAAAGATTGAGTAAAAGCAACATCTTGAGAAAAACTTCTCGTGCATGTAATCAATATTAATATTAATAAAATTCTTTTCATTTTCTTTTTTATCTTAAAAGAGTAAATACTCCCTGACGATTTATATTCTCCTGGTATATTGAAACACCATTAACTACTATTAGATAATTTCCATTTTCTGCTTTTCTTCCGTCTAATGTACCATCCCAACCAATTAATTCAAGATTATTTTCATAATAAATAAGAGAGCCAAAAGTATCATATATATACATTTCAATACTATTTATACATCCATACACCGGCCTCATAGTATCATTCATTCCATCATTATTAGGTGAAAAGGCAGTTGGAAGTACTATATCATATCCATCCGTTATATCAACCTCTTCCGTATAAACTTCTAAACATCCATAAGAATATTCAACAGTTTGAGTTATTGTATATGTACCAGGATTTGGATATGTATATGTCACAGACTCACCCGTTGCAATTGGAGATCCATCTCCAAAATCCCAAGTAACACTTATATAATCTCCAGAAGATGTATTGGTAAATGTTAATTCATTAAAAATACTAATACCACAATCAATTTGACCAGTACTACTTATATCAAAAGAGGCATCACCAAGCTGATCAAAGTCTACAATTATTTCTGTTTCTACTTGACAACCAAATGAATCTGTTACTAATACAGTATAAGTTCCATTTTCATAAGCTGTCATAACAGTGTTGTCATTTATACTTACAGAACCACTGGACCAGTTTATTGAATAAGGAGGAACCCCTCCAGAAACTGTTATATCATTAATTTGTGAAACAAAATTTGCAACACAATTTGGATCTATAGTCGTTTGTAAATCTACTATTAGATCATCCTGTCTCCATATTGTAAATGTTCCTGATTCAGCAATACAACCTTCACTATCAGTAACTACAACTGTATAGTCTCCAGCTGGAACATTGGATAAATCTTCAGTATCAGCGCCATTGCTCCATAAGAATGAATAGGATCCTGAGCCCCCTGAGACTAATAGATCAACACTACCACTGTTAGGATTGTTACAATCAACCGCGTCACTTGGTGTACCACTTACAACTATTTCACTTAGAACTGTAATACTAAATGTTTCTGGGGAACCAACACAAATTACACCATTATTTTCATAGGTAGGGGTTACTGTAATTAATGCTCCCTCTGATACTATTGATGGGTTTGTTGCTGTAAAACTAGGTATATCGCC
>CAZBCJ010000018.1:0-16045 GCA_964490545.1 uncultured Flavobacteriaceae bacterium
TTTAATTACTAGTGATGTGGGTGTTAACACTACTATAAAAATAATTGAAAGAATAGAGGAAAGAGTAGCTAAAGACAAGTATAGTACTACCAAAGAATTAAACAATATTTTAAAGGAAGAAATAGCACAACTGCTATCTGAGAATAGCAATGGTGAATCTGTTGATTTTTCTATTCCTAAAACCAATGGTCCATACGTTATTATGGTTGTAGGAGTTAATGGGGTAGGTAAAACAACTACCATAGGAAAACTAGCAAATCAGTTTAAATTGAAGGGATTAAATGTTGTTATTGGAGCAGCAGATACTTTTAGAGCTGCTGCAATTGACCAATTAAATATATGGGCTGAAAAAGTAGATATTCCTATAATTAAACAAGAAATGGGAAGTGACCCAGCATCTGTTGCTTTTGATACTCTTAGTTATGCTAAATCAAATAAGGTTGATGTAGTGTTAATTGATACAGCTGGAAGATTACATAATAAGATTAACTTAATGAATGAATTAAGTAAAATAAAGAGAGTAATGCAAAAAGTTGTAGAAAATGCTCCTCAAGATGTATTACTTATCTTAGATGGTTCTACGGGTCAAAATGCTTTTCAACAAGCAAAAGAGTTTACTAAAGCAACTGAAGTTACTTCTTTGGCAATCACCAAATTAGATGGAACTGCTAAAGGAGGTGTTGTAATAGGAATTAGTGAGGAGTTTAATATTCCTGTAAATTATATTGGAGTGGGCGAAGGAGTTGACGATCTACAAGTATTCAATAAATATGAATTTGTAGATTCATTTTTTAAATAGAATTCCTTGAGAACAAAATCTTTAGATAAGAATATTATAAATATCATTACACTTGGATGTAGTAAAAACATATATGATAGTGAAGTTTTAATGGGTCAACTTAAAGCCAATAAAAAGAAGGTGGTTCATGAAAAGAAAGGAAATATAGTTGTTATTAATACTTGTGGATTTATTAATAATGCCAAAGAAGAAAGTATAAATACCATTCTTGAATATGTAGATAAGAAGAAAAGTGGAGAAATTGACAAAGTCTATGTTACTGGATGTCTAAGTGAAAGATATATGCCTGATCTATGTAAGGAAATTCCAGATGTTGATCATTATTTTGGAACTACTGAGATGCCTAATCTACTTAAAGAGCTTGGAGCTGATTATCTTCATGAATTAGTTGGAGATAGACTAATAACTACTCCAAAAAATTATGCATATCTAAAAATTTCAGAAGGTTGTGACAGAACTTGTAGTTTTTGTGCAATTCCATTAATGAGAGGGAAACATAAAAGCAGACCAATTGATGAAATATTATTAGAAGCCAATAAATTAGCAGAAAAAGGGGTTAAAGAGTTGATTCTAATTGCTCAAGATCTAACATTTTATGGTCTAGATATATATAAAAAAAGAAATTTATCAGAGCTTTTGAAATGTTTAGTTAAAGTTAATGGAATTAAATGGATAAGATTACATTATGCATTTCCAACAGGATTTCCATTGGATATACTAGAAGTTATAAAATCAGAATCAAAAGTCTGTAATTACATTGATATACCACTTCAACATATATCTGATAGAATTTTAAAAAGTATGAGAAGGGGTAGTTCTAAAGAAAAAATTAATGATTTAATTAAGAAAATAAGAAATAAAGTTCCTGGTATTGCAATTAGAACTACAATAATAGTTGGTTATCCTGGAGAGACAGAGTCAGATTTTAGTTTGTTGAAAGATTGGATTAAAGAAATAAAGTTTGACAGGCTAGGATGCTTTACATATTCTCATGAGGAAAATACCCATGCCTATAATTTAATTGATAATGTTCCAGAAGATATAAAAAGAGAACGTGCAAATGAAATAATGGAGATTCAGTCTGAAATCTCGTGGGAATTAAATCAAAAAAAAATTGATAAAGAATTAGATGTTATAATTGATAGGAAAAGAGGAAATTACTTTGTAGGGAGAACTGAATTTGATTCCCCTGACGTTGATAATGAAGTCCTAATTGATGCAAGAAATACTTACTTAAAAGTAGGGGAGTATATAAAAGCTAAAATTGTTGATGCTTCAGACTTTGACCTTTATGCTAATGCAATAAAGTAGGGTATTACTAATCAACAAAAAATATTGAATTAACAAAAAATAATTTCCCATTTTCCCAGAAGCTTCTGAAGAGAGGGTTGTCAGCAAAATATACAATATCTCCTTTACCAAAAGTTTCATGACCAAATATCATAGAATTTTCTAATTTTTTTAGAGCATTTTTTCCACTGAACCCTGAGACCGGTTTAGGATTGTTTTTTAAAACACCAACATTATTACCATTTTTGAGTAATTCATACGAACTGGATCCTATTTTAAGAGAATAATAAGTTTTTGGATATCCATAAGCCATTGGATGTGTATTATCCAATTCTACTTTAAAAATTGCACCAGAGATAATATTATTAATTCTATTTCTTCTTTTATTATTATAACTAATATAGCCCTCATCCCATAGTAGGATATTTTCTTTAGTTAAATCTCTGCTATTTGCCTTGGATTTTAGTTTAAAACTCTCGTTGTTGCTAAATATATTAAGAGCTTTACTGAATGCTATTATTTTACCACCATCTCTTATCCATGACTCTATTTTTTCTATATTTTTTTTGTTTTTAATTGAAGAGTAATAACCATCAGGTATAATTAAAACATCAAATTCATCAATATTTGTTCTGTTAAATTTATTTATGTTTAAATGAGTTAGAGGATAATTTATTTCCTGTTCGAAGAAGTACCATATTGCACCATAATTTAAAGATGAAACTCTATCTCCAGCTCCATCTCCAGATAAAATAGCTATATTTTTATTTTTTATTAACTCTATAGATGATGAACCTAAATCAGGTCCTTCTTCAGACATTCCAGAATAAATTGGATTTAGTTTTCTATTATGTTTATTAGCTATGTCAATAACTTGGTTAAACATGGTTTGACTTGTTTGATCTCCTTTATAAATGATTAAAGATCCGGGATTATATTTAGTTCCATTGTTTACAAACTCACCTTTATTAAATCTAACTTTTAAATTCGTTACTAGTAGATCTGTCAAAAACTTAGCATCTTTTAAATGATTCCACTTAACTCCATATGCTATTGCCATATGATCAATAGTATTTTTCTTAAACAATTTCTCATATTTTTCTGATGGAATATCTTTGTTAGTTACATAGGCTTCTAGTCCATATGCATAAGGGAGGCTCCATGCTGTTATATCATATGTTATGGAGTCACTAAGTTTAGCATTTTTCTCAAAAAGAACATCAACTAATTTTCCTTTTGGCTGATCTGTTGATATTATTAGATCGGAAACATTTGTTTGTATATTTTCATTTTTATTAGACGTAAAACTATATGCTGATGTTTTGTGCTGTTTCCCATAAGAATATGTTATTTCATGTGCATCTAATAGTTTCCTTAATGTTTGGATTTTATTATTATTCCCCTTAAGAATGTAATTATTAGTTTTTGATCTATTATTAAAATATAATTTAAATTCATCATTTAGTTTTTTTGCATTAATTGATGAAATCTCAACTGTTGATATTCCAGTTGTTGTATGGTGATTAACTCTATCAACTAGTGTTAAAACTGTATTTTCCGAATTTAAAATTCCTAAACCAGCGACACCTCCACCTGCTTTTTCATAAGTCATTCCAATAGCCCCTAAATATGTTGGGTATGTGTCTCCATAGCTTGGGTAAAGTAAATCAAATGTTTCTTTTGTAAAATATAGCCAACCATTTTGATCAAAATATTTTGCATTATTTTTTCCGATTTCTTTTTGAAAATCCCTCTGCCATTTAGATATAATTTCATGGTAGGGCTCTACCGCTGGAGCAAAATAGTAAGGCTCATTAATTCCTTGCTCATGATAGTCTACATGAACATGGGGAAGCCATTTATTATACATTTTTAGTCTTGCTTTAGACTCAATTTGTGTAATCCAGGCCCAATCCCTATTTAGATCGTATAAATAATGATTTGCTCTACCTCCTGGCCAAGGTTCATCATGTTCTCTGGATTTATAATTTGTATTAAATGGTATACTAACAGCTTGATTATACCAATTTGCATATCTGTCCCTACCATCAGGATTGATACAAGGATCAATAATAACTATAGTATTTTCTAGTAATTTTGAATTTTCTGTTAGAAGAAGATGAAGAGTTTTCATAGAAGCTTCTGTGGATGAAGATTCATTTCCATGAACATTATAACTCAACCATACAATTGCTATATCTTTATTTAAAGTAGAAGAAACACCATCAGTAACTCCAGCATTACTTAAATTATTTTTTCTTATTATATCAATGTTCTTAATATTCTCCTTTGATGAAATATAAGTTAAATACAGAGGTCTTCTCTCGTAGGTTTCCCCGTATTTTTCCATTATTACATTTTCTGATAGTTTGTTTGATACGTATTCAAAATAATCCACTACCTGGCTATGTCTAGAAAATTGTGTTCCAATTTCATATCCAAGAAATTCGCTTGGAGATTGAATATTCTGAGAAAAAGTCTGAATATGAATAAGTAGGAATAATATGATACAATTATAGAATAGCCTCATAAGTATGTTTAGTTTTTGTTAAGTGAACAAATATATAAAGAAAACTAATTATATTTACTTTATATATGGTAATAAAAGAAATCAATTATAAAGAAACATCATATTTTAGCTCACTTTTTTGTGATTATATAAATAATGAACCAAAATTAAAAAGCTTTTACAATTTATATCCTTCAATTGATAATTTCAAAAAACAAATTGATCAAAAAAAGTCAGAATACAAAGCTAAAAACAGAGAAATCTTATATGATGTAATTAAACAGCAGTATAAAGGTGTTAATTGTTCTAATGAATTTAACACAATGCTAGAATCAATTAAGGAAAAAAATACATTTACTATTACAACGGGTCATCAGTTAAATTTATTCACAGGACCTATTTATTTTCTTTATAAAATTCTTACTACAATAAATTTATGTGATGAATTAACTCAGAAGTACCCAAAATTTAATTTCATACCTGTTTACTGGATGGCAACTGAAGATCATGATTTTAAAGAGATTAACCATTTTAACTTTGAAAACTATAATATTGAATGGAGGAGTGATCAGACAGGAATTGTTGGTGAATTTTCAACCAGTAAATTAAATACAGTCATAGATGAGGTAAAAAGAATTTTTCCTGATAATAAAAATTCAAATGAATTAATTAGTTTGTTTAAAAACACATATTTAAAATCTAATTGTTTATCAGATGCTACAAGAAATTTTGTTCATTTGTTATTTAGAAAATATAACTTATTAATTATAGATGGAAATCATAAAGATTTAAAAAATTCCTTCAGAGATTTTATAAAGAAGGAGGTTAAAGATAGCTTTATAAAACAATCATCTTTATCAACTATAAAAAAGTTAAGGAAATTAGATTATAAAGTTCAAGCACATACTAGAGATGTTAACTTATTTTATATTGATAAGAATGAAAGAAAAAGAATTATAAAGAAAAAGAATCATTTCTTGATTGAAGGAAGTAAGAATAAATTGGAACAAAAAAATATTATAGATTCAATTGAAAATAATCCTGAAAAATTTTCACCAAATGTTTTGTTTAGAACAATTTATCAAGAATATTTGTTGCCAAATTTATGCTATATCGGTGGACCTGCAGAGATTGCTTATTGGCTTCAACTAAAAAAATCTTTTGAGGGTTTTAAAATAACTTTCCCAATTTTATTAAACAGAAATTCTATTTTATTAATTTCTTCCAGGGAGATAAAAAAATTAAAAAAATTAAATATAGATATTAAAGATATTTTTTTAGACATAAATAAATTAGCAACAATAAAAACTAATCAATTTTCAGAATTGAATATAGATTTTTCAGAATTAAGGAATATTCTAAGCAATCAGTTTAAACATTTATTTGATATTGCATCCAAAACAGATTATTCTTTTACAGGAGCTGTTAAGGCGCAGGAGAAAAAACAATTAGATGGAATTGATAATTTGGAAAAAAAACTACTAAATGCTCAAAAGAGAAAGTTTTCTGATCAAATATCAAGAATTACAGAATTAAGGAAGGAATTATTTCCGAATGATACTTTACAAGAAAGAAAAGTTAATTTTTCAGAATATTATTGTGAATATGGATATAAAATTATAGATATATTAAAGGAAAATATTAAGCCTTTAAACAAGAGATTTTCAGTAATTGAAATTAGCTAAATATTATAATTTTATTCTTTTTATTTTATAAAATCTATTTCTATTTTTACACATGGGAAATAATGTATTGATTGTTGATTTTGGATCTCAGTATACTCAATTGATTGCTAGAAGAGTAAGAGAGTTAAATATATATTCTGAAATACACCCATTTAACAGACTTCCTTCAGACTTAAATAGATATAGAGCAATAATTTTGTCAGGAAGCCCCTTTTCTGTAAGAGATAAAAACGCCCCTATGATAGACTTTGATGCAATAATAAACAATAAACCAGTTCTTGCAGTTTGCTATGGAGCTCAGTTGATAGCAAAGGAAAAAGGAGGTTTAGTTTTACCTTCCAATATTAGAGAATATGGTAGAGCAAACTTGGATTATATTAGTAGTGATAATTACATATTTGATAATATTAGCAAGGGAAGTCAAGTTTGGATGAGTCATGGGGATACAATTAAAAATCTTCCAAATAATTCTACTTTATTAGCAAGTACTTCCGATGTTATAAATGCGGCATTTAAAATTAATAATAAGGATATTTATGGACTTCAATTTCATCCTGAAGTCTATCATACAATAGATGGAAAAAAAATATTAGAAAATTTTCTTTTAAAAATTTCAAAATTAAAACAGGATTGGACGCCTGACTCATTTATTGATCAAACAGTCTCATTTCTTAAATCTGAACTTAAAACTGATAAAGTAATTTTAGGTTTGTCTGGTGGAGTCGATTCAACTGTTGCTGCAGTATTATTAAACAAAGCAATTGGAGATAATTTGCATTGTATTTTTGTAAATAATGGTCTTTTAAGAAAAAATGAGTTTGAAGATGTTCTAGATCAATATAATGGAATGAATCTAAACGTAAAAGGCATAGATTATTCCTCAAAATTTTATAAGGCTTTAAGAGGTATAGAAGACCCTGAATTAAAGAGGAAACGAATAGGGAAGGTGTTTATTGATGCTTTTAATTTTGAGTCTAAAAAAATTAAAAATGTTAAATGGTTAGCTCAGGGAACAATTTATCCTGATGTTATTGAAAGTATATCAGCTACTGGAGGCCCTTCAGCTACTATTAAAAGCCATCATAATGTTGGAGGATTACCTAGCTATATGAAATTAAAAGTTGTAGAGCCATTAAAATTATTATTTAAGGATGAGGTCAGAAGGGTAGGTTATCATTTAAAGATTAATCCAGAAATATTAGGAAGACATCCTTTTCCAGGGCCAGGACTTGGAATTAGAATTTTAGGTGAGATAAATTCTGAAAAAGTTAAAATATTACAAGAAGTTGATAGCATTTTTATTAATTCATTAAAACAAGAAGGATTATATGACAAGGTTTGGCAGGCTGGAGCTATGTTATTGCCTATAAAAAGTGTAGGAGTAATGGGAGATGAGAGAACCTATGAAAGATGTATTGTTTTAAGAGCCGTTGAAAGTACTGATGGAATGACTGCAGATTGGGTTAATTTGCCTCATGATTTTCTTCAAAATGTTTCAAATAAAATAATTAATAGGGTTAAAGGTGTAAACAGAGTTGTTTACGATATAAGCTCAAAACCACCAGCAACTATAGAATGGGAATAAGAAATTTAAATAAGCGAATATTTTTCTTTTTAATTGCATTTATGCTTGTGAATTATACTCAATCACAAACAGACTTTATAATTCATAAGGTTAGAAAAAATCAAGATATAGAGAAAATTGCAATGATTTATGATGTTGATATAAATATTATTTTAGAATATAACTCAAACACAGAAATAAAAAAAGGGGTTAAACTAAAAATTCCTAGAATATTTAATGAAAGTAAAGGAGAACTAAAAATACCTGAAATTCAAGAAATAATTAAGAGTGAAACTAATTTAAATTATGATTCTTTAATTGAGAACATTACTGATTATGAAAAAAAGAGGATCGCAGTTATGTTACCATTTAGAACTAAAAATATAAATTTTGATTCCATAGAGGATTCAAAAGAAATTATCAAAAATGATAAGCTTTTAAATATATCACTTGATTTTCTGTTTGGAATTGAAATGGCAGTTGATTCATTTTCAAAATTTGGAATTGATGTTGAAGTTAAAATTTTTGATACGGGTGCGGATAGGAATATAATTCATGAATTAATCAAAAAAAATGATTTTTCTTCCTATGATTTAGTAATTGGCCCCTTAACTTCAAATGCTTTTAACTATGTTTCAAGATCAATAAGCAATTCCAATGTAAAAATTGTTTCCCCTCTAAGTAAGACTGATTTAGAGAATGGGAATGTCATACATACAATACCTAGTGATGAATTATTATTTAATAAGATGATATCATTTGTTGAGAGTGATACAGTTCCTTCACAAAAATTTATAATTGCTGATTCTTATAATAAGATAATTAGTGATAAAATAAAGAAAATATTTCCAGATGCACATCAATTTTTTTCTAGAATTAATGATTCTGGAATTGACACAAGAACAATGGTTTATGACAGCTTAGATTCAACATTTGTTAAAAGTAGAAATATAGTATTTTTGGAGACTAAGGACCAAGGCTTTGTTTCTAATATAACAAGTATCTTAAACTCATTTGTGAATGATTCAACAGAAATAATTTTGACAACTACAAATAAGAGTAGAGCTTTTGAAGGAGTTAACATCTCTAATTACAACATGTCAAACTTAAATTTTCATTATCCTTCTATAAATAGATCAATTGTAGGTAATGATCATGATGAATTCATAGAAAAATACAATTCTAAGTATAATTCTTTTCCAACAAAATATGCTATAAGAGGTCATGATTTAGTTCTAGACTTATTAATTAGATTAAGTTGTGGAGAATTAGATAATAATAACTTAAACTTGGTTGAATCAGAATATATAGAGAATAAGTTTAAATATGTTAAGGATAAGAATGGAGCATATAAAAATAGTTCGGCTTATATAATGAAATTTGAAGATTTGAAGTTAGTAGAAATTGAATAGTATGCTATCTCTATATCTTTTTCAAATGATTCTTGATATTTACAAATATATTTAATCAAATTCATTAAATTTGTTTGCGTTTATAACGCACAATGTCATATAACACTAAATTTATTTTTGTTACAGGCGGTGTTTCTTCTTCATTAGGTAAAGGAATAGTCGCGGCATCTCTTGCCAAGTTACTTCAGGCTCAAGGTTATAGAGTTACAATTCAGAAATTAGATCCATACATCAACGTAGATCCTGGGACTCTGAATCCGTATGAACATGGAGAGTGTTATGTTACAAATGATGGGGCAGAAACAGATTTAGATTTAGGTCATTATGAGAGGTTTTTAAATGTAGCAACTTCACAGGCAAATAATATTACAACCGGAAGGATATATCAAAGTGTAATTAATAAAGAAAGAAAAGGTGAATATTTAGGAAAAACTGTACAAGTAATTCCTCATATTACTGATGAAATTAAAGAGAGCATTCAATATCTAGCTGATAATAATAAATATGATATAATAATAACAGAAATTGGAGGAACTGTTGGAGATATTGAATCCTTACCATATATAGAATCTTTAAGACAGATGAAATGGGAAATGGGTGAGAATAATGTAGTGGCTATTCATTTGACCTTGATTCCTTACCTTTCAGCAGCTAAGGAACTAAAAACAAAACCAACTCAGCATAGTGTTAAAACATTAATGGAAAGTGGAGTACAAGCAGACATTTTAGTTTGTAGGACTGAACATGAAATAAGTGATAGTATAAGAAATAAATTAGCAAGATTTTGTAATGTTGATACTGATTCTGTAATTCAATCTTTGGATGTTAAAACAATATATGATGTTCCTAATCATATGTTAAGTGAGGGATTAGATAAGGTGGTTTTAAAGAAATTAGGGTTAAAATCTTCAAAGCCTGACTTAAAATCTTGGAATCAATTTTTAAAAAAACACAAGCATCCAAAAAGAGTTGTAAGAATTGCCTTGATTGGTAAATATGTAGAATTGCAGGATTCTTACAAATCAATTTTAGAGTCTTTTATCCATTCAGCAGCAGTTAATGAGGTTAGTGTAGAAGTAACTGCAATACATTCTGAACATATAAATAAAGATAATATAGCTGTAAAACTAGAAAATTTTAATGGAGTTTTAGTTGCTCCTGGGTTTGGAGGAAGAGGTATTGAAGGAAAAATTGAAGCGATTAAGCACGTTAGATTAAATAATATTCCATTTTTTGGAATATGTCTAGGTATGCAAATGGCCGTTATAGAATTTTCTAGAAATATATTAAAACTTGACGATGCTAATTCAACTGAAATGGATTCAAAAACTAAATATCCCATAATAGACTTAATGGATGATCAAAAGAACATTATTAATAAGGGCGGAACTATGAGACTTGGATCCTGGGAATGTAAGCTAAAGAAAAACAGTCTTGTATCTAAAATTTATAATTGTGATATTATTCATGAAAGACATAGACATAGATATGAATTCAATAGTGAGTATTTGAAAGATATAGAAACAAATGGTATGCTTGCTACAGGTATTAATACTGATACTGGGTTAGTTGAGATAATAGAATTAACAAATCATCCATGGTTCGTTGGAGTTCAATTCCATCCTGAATACAAAAGTACAGTTCTATCACCTCATCCTCTATTTGTTTCATTTATTGCAGCAGCTACAAAGTATTCTAATAATAAATCTGAATAATATGCAAGAAAATAATGTTGATATTAAGGGAATTATAGGGTTTATACTTATTGGAGTGTTATTGATGTTGTGGGTCTGGACAAATCCTCCAGAACAAGCCGAAATTATAGAGCAGGAAAATCAGCAGACTGAAATAGAGGTAAAATCAAAAGATAAGGAAAATATTAATGAGAATTTTTCTATAGAAGACATAAATAATGATTTATTTGACGATATCTATAAAGATAATTCAGATTATGTTACTGAAATTAAAAACAATCTTTTTGACATTAAGTTTTCAAAAAAAGGAGGTCAGATCTCTCACCTTGCATTGAATAAATTTATTGATTACAACGGGTCTCCTATCTTCTTAATAAGGGATGGAAACTCAATTTTTAATATTGATTTTAAAACTTTTAATAACAGGGTAATTAGTACAAAAAACCAGAATTTTATTTCGCATACTTATAAAGATGGTAATAATGATATTGTTTCAATGAAATTGACTGTTTCTGATGAAAAATATTTGGAATATTTATATGTAATAAAACCAGATGAATATGTTATTGATATTAGCATGAAATCTAGAGGATTTGCTGATGTTGTAAATCATAATGAGGATTATGTTTTTTCATGGGAATTAAATGGAATTAGAAATTCTAAGAGTATTAGTTATGAGAACAGATATACAAGATTAACATATTATCATGATGACAATAAAATTGATAAATTATCTCAAATGGGAGATGATGAAGATGAAGTAGCTGATATTAATTGGATTTCATTTAGACAGCATTTTTTTAGTTCAATTCTTATCCCTTCTAATAAGATTTTTAGGTCTGCTAAAATTAGTTCTAGGGATTTAGTTAAAGATGAAGCAATAGATACATTATATACAAAGCATTATACGACACAAATTCCATTTTCATTTAACAATAATGAATTTAATGAATCCTTTAGAATTTACTTTGGACCAACGGATGGTAAAGTATTTAATAAACATGATTTGGATTTAGATGAAAGTATCCCTTTTGGTTGGGGTATATTCGGATTTATTAATAAATCTGTTTTTGTTCCACTATTTAGATGGCTTAGTTCAATCTTCCCATATGGAATAGCAATTATTTTTATGACTATTCTTGTTAGGCTTGCTTTAGCACCAGTACTTTATAAATCTTATTTATCTCAAGCTAAAATGAAAATTTTAAAACCTGATGTAGAACAACTAAATAAAGAGTTTAAGGATAATCCAATGAAAAGACAACAGGAGATGATGTCTTTATACAGCAAGGCTGGAGCTAGTCCAATGAGTGGTTGCTTACCTGCATTATTACAGATACCTGTGTTTTATGCATTATTCATGTTTTTCCCGTCAGCATTTGATTTGCGTCAAAAGAGTTTCCTTTGGGCAGAAGATTTATCAGCGTATGATAGTATTATGGAATTGCCATTTAGGATATGGGGATATGGTGATCATGTTAGTTTATTCCCAATATTGGCAGCTATATCTATATTCTTTTATATGCAAATGACAATGGGTCAACAGACTGCATCCCAACCTCCGCCTCAGGAGGGTATGCCAGATATGACTAAAATGATGAAATATATGATGTATGTGTCCCCAATTTTTATGTTAATTTTCTTTAATAATTATGCAAGCGGGTTAAGTTTATACTATTTTATTTCAAATATTTTATCAATTAGTATAATGTTTGTCATTAAAAATTATATTCTGGATGAAACAAAAATTCGCGAAAAAATTCAGATAAATAAAGCAAAGCCTCAAAAAGGACCAAACCGCTTTCAAAGGAAAATGCAAGAGTTAATGGAAGAGGCAGAAAAACAAAAAAGAAATCAAAATAGGTAATAATAAAAGTATATCAACTTTGAAAAGAATTGTAGCTTTTGGAGCAAGTACATCTTCAAATTCAATAAATAAGAAATTAGCCACTTATGCAGCTCAACAAATAAGTGATTCTAATATAAAAATATTAGATCTTAATGATTTTGAAATGCCTATTTATAGTGAAGATTTTGAGAGGCTTAGTGGTATTCCCAAGGAAGCTTATGATTTTAAAGAAATAATTAAAGAGGCAGATGGAATTATCATTTCATTCGCTGAACATAATGGTGCATATACTGCTGCATTTAAAAATATTTTTGATTGGATTTCTAGAATAGAAAAAATAGTATGGTATAATAAACCAATGTTTTTAATGGCTACTTCTGAAGGACTTAAAGGAGCTTCTTCCGTACTTCAAATGGCTTATAATAGAATGTCTATAGGAAATCCTAATCAGATACCATATTTCTCTTTACCTAATTTTAGTGATAATTTTGATCAGCAAACAGGTATAAAAAATAAGGATTTGAGTAAAAAGTTTATTAATTCATTATCAATTTTTGTTAACTCTCTGTAATGACTCATAAATAGAATAAGTTAACTTCATCCATTATTTGTAATTTTATAAAATGAAAAAAGTTGTAATTGCTCTTTCAGGTGGAGTAGATTCTAGTGTTGCTGCATATTTATTAAAAAAACAAGGATATCATGTTATAGGATTATTTATGAAGAATTGGCATGATGAATCCGTTACTATCTCTAATGAATGCCCATGGCTAGATGATAGTAATGATGCAATGATAGTTGCACAAAGCTTAAAAATCCCATTTCAGACTATTGATCTTAGTAAGGAATATAATACTAGAATAATACAATATATGTTTAGAGAATATAAGCATGGAAGAACACCTAATCCAGATATCCTTTGTAATAGAGAAATAAAATTTGACATATTTATGAAAATTGCACTGGATCTTGGGGCTGACTTTGTTGCAACTGGCCATTATTCAAGAATTACCAGGGAGAAGAAGGGAAAAATTACTATACATAAATTGATTTCTGGTATTGATAAATCTAAGGATCAATCATATTTTCTTTGCCAACTTAATCAGAAACAATTATCAAAGATTTTGTTTCCAATTGGAAATTTAAAAAAAACTGATGTGCGTAGGATTGCAAATGATATTGGACTAGTTAATGCAGAAAAGAAGGACTCACAAGGCTTATGTTTTATAGGAAAAGTTAAATTGCCTGACTTTTTAATGCAGAAACTTAAGCCTAAAGAAGGGCTAATTATAGAGATAGATTCTTCTAGTGATTTGTATAAAAAAAAATCTGATAATTCTATAACTATAAAAGAAAAGTTAATAAGGGGCATTAGAAATATTAATTATAAAATTGGTGATGGCAGAGAGGTAGGCAAACATAATGGCTTTTTTTATTTTACTATTGGTCAAAGAAAGGGATTAAGTGTTGGAGGCTCTAAAAAACCATTATTTGTTTTACAAACTGACGTAGAAAATAATATTGTATATGTTGGTATGGGAAAGGATCATCCTGGATTATATAGAGATGCTTTATTAGTTGATTCTAATGAGGAGCATTGGATTAGAGAAGATTTAAAATTGTCTTATAAAGAATCTATGATTATAATGGCAAGAATTAGATATAGACAACCATTACAAAAAGCAAGATTGTTCAGATATAAAGAAGGTATATATATCTTATTTGACAAACCTCAATCTTCTATTACTAAAGGACAGTTTGTTGCATGGTATTTAGAAAATGAATTAATTGGTTCAGGTGTAATTTCATAATATTATGGGCTTTAGACTGTTACTTATTCTTTTTTTATTCCAATTTAATACATATGCTCAATTAGAAGATGCATGGGTCTACTTAAATGATAAACCTAATTATGAATATTTTATTGAAAACCCTATACTTATATTAAGTCAAAAATCTATAAATATTAAGTCTTTAAAGTACATTCCAATAGACTTTAGAGATGTGGCTATTAATGAATCGTATATAGAAACTATTGATAATTTTCAAGGATTGGATGCTTTGTCAAAATCTAAATGGTTTAATTGTCTTCATGTTCGTGGGGATTATGAAGAAATTGACCAGTTGCAAAACTTAGATTTTGTTAATAGAATAGAATATGCAAATCGATCTATTAACAGAATCAATAAAACTTCAATGAACGATAAATTTTCTAAGATAAATTATGATCTAAATAACAGAGTTCCATTTGATCAAATCCAAATGATTAACTTGGATTTTCTACACAATCTTGGCTTTACTGGAAGTGATGTTTCAGTAGGTGTATTTGATGCGGGGTTCAGAAATGTTGATACAATGGAAGGTTTTTATAGATTGAGGAGTTCAGGAAATATTAAATATACATATGATTTTGTTGATAGAACTGAAAATTTGTTTGATTATACTGGTAATTCTCATGGAACAAATGTTTTAAGTATAATTGCTGGATATATTGAAAATGAATTTTACGGAACTGCAATTGATGCAGAATTTTATTTATTTAGAACAGAAGATGTTTCTTCAGAAAATCCTATTGAAGAAAGCTATTGGGTTGAAGCTATGGAAAGGGCTGATAGTTTAGGTATAGATATAGCTAATACTTCCTTGGGGTATAGAACATATGACAACTCTAGTTATAGTTATTCTCAAGAAGAGATGGATGGAACTACTACATTTATCACTAGGGGTTCTAATATTGCTTATGAAAAGGGTATAATACTAGTGAATTCTGCTGGAAATTCTTCAGTCAATGGTGTTCTTGCTCCAGCTGATTCTATGGGTGTTTTTTCAATTGGAGCAGTTGATGGATTGGGAAATTATGCTTCTTTTAGTTCACAAGGAAACAATTTTCAACAAGTAATAAAACCTGATGTGTCAGCACGTGGATCAGGAACATATCTAATTAATTCTTCAGATAATCTTGTACAAGGAGGAGGTACTTCCTATAGTTCTCCAATTATTGCTGGCTCCGTTGCATGTTTATTGCAAGCATTTCCAACGTTGAAAAATAATCAAATAATTGATATTATTAGGTATACTGCATCTCAATATCAATATCCTGATTATTATTTAGGCTATGGGATACCTAATTTTAAATTGGCCTATCAATTAGCTTTGAATGTTAAGAAGGGCTTTTTATTTAAATAGCAAGGACACTTTTGACTATTTATTGCATCAATGATTCTAGTATAGTATCCTTCTATA
>CAZBCJ010000019.1:0-3102 GCA_964490545.1 uncultured Flavobacteriaceae bacterium
GTTGTTTTTAAAAATGGTAAACCTTATAAAAAAGAATATAGACATTTTAATTTAAAAGAATTTAATGGCGCTAAAGTTTTTGCAATGATGCAAGAGATAGTTTGTAGAAGGTATTCTAGATTATTAAAAGAGAATCAATCACTACCTGAATTGGTCATTATTGATGGCGGCAAGGGACAATTATCTTCTGCACTAAATGCATTAATTGAATTAAAATTAGACAAGAAAATTGCTTTAATTGGAATTGCTAAGAGATTGGAAGACATATACTTTCCTAATGAATCCACTCCATTATATTTGGACAAGAGATCAGAGACTCTAAAGCTAATTCAGAATCTAAGAAATGAAGCTCATAGATTTAGTTTAAAACATCATAGAAATAAAAGGAGAAATAGTTTTTTGACAAACGAACTAGATCAGATTAAAGGTATTGGAGAAAAAACAATTTTAGATTTATTAAGACATTTTAAATCCAATAGAAATATATCTACTGCAAAAATCAAGGATCTAAAAAAAATAGTTGGTGGAAAAAGAGCATTATTAATTTATAATTATTATAAGTCTAGATAATTTTAATACTACGATTTTATTATTTTTGAACATTATTCAATGTCTTTGATGAACATTAAAAGGATAATTCTCTTCTTATTGATAATTAATTTTAACACAATTAATTCTCAAGAATTTAAGCCATTCAAATCAGGTGAATGGTTGAAATACAAGATATCATATAGTGGATGGTTTAAGGCAGGAGAAGCTACAATGGCCCTAACAAATGATACATTAGATAATAAGGAATTCTATCATGTAGTTGCTATTGGAAAAACAGTAGGCCCAATAAATTGGTTTTTTAAAGTCAATGATAGGTATGAAAGTTATTTTGACAAAAAAAATACTAGTCCTTACAAATTTATTAGAAATATTAATGAGGGAGGTTATACAAAAAATCTATCAATTTATTTTGATCATAATCTAGATAAAGCAATAATAAATAATATAAAAACCAATGAAAAAACAGAGAAACATATAAACGCTAATTCTCATGATTTAATTTCTATTATATACTATTTGAGAACAAATTTTAATTTTAAGGATATTGATAGTAATAATGAAATAACAATTAATACGTTTTTTGATTATCAGAATAATAAAATGAAGATGAAGTACTTGTTAACGGAGGTCATTAATACTACTTTTGGAAAGATTAAGTGTTTAAAAATAAAGCCTTATGTTAAGTCTGGCAGAATATTTAAGAAGAAAGAGAGTTTAACAGTATGGGTGACAGCCGACAAGAATAGAGTTCCAATTAGAATTAAAGCAGATTTAGCAGTGGGAGCAATTAGAGTAGATTTAGAAGCATTTAGTGGTTTAAATAATTCATTTGAAATACAATTTTTGTAATGTATAAATCATACGTATTAAAATATTTATTATTGATTGTATTAATTCAGTCATGTATTTTTGATTTTAATAATAGTCAAGAAATTGAACCAAATATTGAATTTGGATTTGATTTAAATAACTATAATGTATCACGCGACACAATAAGATCTGGAGATAGTTTTGGAGAAATATTAATAAAGAAAAAAATATCATATCCCGAGATATACAAAATTGTTCAAGGCATAAAGGATTCATTTGATATTAGGTGGCTTACTACCGGTAAACCATACACCATATTATCTAAAAAAGATTCTTTAAGTCGGCCATTGTATTTTATTTATCAGCCTAATAAAGTAGATTATGTGGTTATAGATTTTGCAAATTTTGATTCAATAACTGCCTACAATAAGAAGAAACCTTTTAAGATTCTCAGAAAAACAACATATGGAAGTATCAATAGTAGTTTGTCTGAAACAATGGATCAAAAAGGATTGCCTTGGGAATTAATCAATCAATTATCTGATATATATGCTTGGACAATAGATTTTACTAGATTGCAGCGTGGAGATAGATTTAAGATAATATATAATGAGAGATATATTGAAGACACAATACTAGTAGGGATAAAAAATATAGATGCAGCTTATTTTGAACACAATCAAGAAGAATTATATTCTTTTTATTTTATAACAGATTCTCTCAAAAAAACTCCAGAATTTTATGATGAAAAAGGCAATAGCTTACAAAGGACTTTCTTAAAATCACCCCTTCGATTTAGCAATATTTCTTCCAGATATAACTTAAAAAGAAGAATAGCTTATTATGGCAATAGAGTTAAACCTCATAAAGGAACAGATTTTGCAGCCCCAGTTGGGACACCAATAATGGCAACAGCAGATGGAAGAGTAGTAAAATCTTCGTACACTAGAGGCAATGGTTACTATGTAAAGATTCAGCATAATAACAAATATTCAACTCAGTATTTACACATGCAAAAAAATGGCAGAATAAAAAAAGGGAAATATGTTAAACAAGGAGATGTGATAGGTAAGGTTGGAATGACAGGAAATACTTCAGGGCCTCATGTATGTTACAGATTTTGGAAAAATAATAGACAGGTTGATCCATATAAACAAAAATTACCTCCCGGCAAACCAGTTCCTAAAAAATTAAACAGCAATTATGAAGATTATATTTTACCTTTAATTCATGAATTAGATCAAATTAAATAATATAGCAAATGAAAGTAAATACAAACCAAATTGGAGGAGAGATAACCAAAGACAATGAAACTTATGTTTTAGAAGACAATAATTTGCTTGAGCATATGACTTTGTCTAAGACTACTTTAAAACCTAATCAATCTACTAGAGGTCACTTACATGATGACCTAGAAGAAGTTTATTTTTTTACTAAAGGGGAAGGCAAAATGGTTTTAGGTGAGGAAGAATTTGACGTAAAAGCTGCTGATATTGTGCTTATCCCACAAGGCAAATTTCATCGAGTAATCAATAATAAAAATAAGTCAATGGAGTTTGTTTGTGTATTTGAGAAATATGATAGAGAGAGCGATACAGCCAAATATTGATATATTTTGAGAAAATATGTTAATAATTGTTTTCATAAGTAATTAACGGTAAAATATGGGTATTTCATTAATAATAACTATTTTTGCGTAAATAAATAACTAAACTTAAATAAATTATGAAAAAAATTACT
>CAZBCJ010000019.1:3202-15785 GCA_964490545.1 uncultured Flavobacteriaceae bacterium
ACTATTTTTGCGTAAATAAATAACTAAACTTAAATAAATTATGAAAAAAATTACTCAAAATTTATTAGTTGCCTTAGTTTTTCTTTTTTCTTTGGCAATTGTATCTCAAGAAGGTGATGATGATTCATTAGATCTTCAAGAGTTAGAGGAAGTCGTTTTAATTGGAGGCGGGGTTATTGACCTTGCTGAAGATAGAAATACTCCTGTTGCTACTTCTACTATTAAGGGGAGCGACATTCAGAAAAAGATTGGCACACAAGATATTACAATGACTCTTGTTAACACCCCTTCTATCTATGTTTCAGGTCAGGGTGGTGGTTTTGGTGACACAAGAATTGCAGTTCGTGGATTTGAGCAAGATAATACAGCTTACATGCTTAATGGTCAGCCGATCAATGGTATGGAAGATGGTAAAATGTATTGGTCAAACTGGTCTGGAATGAATGATGTTGCTAGTGTAGTTCAAATCCAAAGAGGATTAGGAGCTTCTAAATTAGCTATCTCCTCTGTTGGTGGTACAGTTAACTTTGTTATGAAGTCAACTGACAAAAGAGAAGGAGGATTTGCTTATGCAGGTTTTGCTAATGATAATTATCTAAAAGCCACATATTCTTATGATACTGGTAAAAAAGGTAAATGGGCAACTAGTTTCTTAATGAGTCACTGGCAAGGTGATGGTTACAATGAAGGAACAAGAGGCCAAGGACAAACGTATTTCCTATCTGTTGGATATGACGTTAATGACAAGCACAGTTTAAATTTTCTTATGACTGGTGCTCCACAATGGCATGATCAAAACTTTGGAAAAAGTCTTTCTAGCTATTTAGAGTATGGAAGAAAATATAATAATAACTGGGGAATGTACGGAGACACATACATGACCGAAAGAAGAAATTTCTATCACAAACCAGTGTTTAACTTAAACTGGGACTGGGATATTGATGATTCTTCAAGCTTGAATACAGTATTCTATGCTTCTACAGGTAATGGTGGAGGTACTGGAGGTAGAGGTCAAAGAATTCGAAATGATCGTGTTAATTTAGATTATGACGCAATTTATGGTTATAATTTATCTACTTCTGGCGCTGGAGGTAACTATGCAGCAGAAGGTGGATATATTACTAGAGCATCTATGAATATGCACAACTGGGTAGGAATGGTTATGAAGTATGAAAAAGTATTTAGTGATAATCTTACATTTAATATAGGTGCTGACCTTAGAACATACTATGGAGAACACTTTAGAATTGTAGAGAATTTCCATGGATTACAAACATGGCAAGAAAACATTAGATTGAGAAATCATAACGATAATCATCAAACTTATGGTTCTTATGGAACATATAAGAATGTTATTACAGCTAGAGACATGGCTGCAAATCCTTGGTATGCTACTTTTGCTAAATTTGATCAAGATGAAAAAATTGCTTATAGTAATGATGAGAGAATTTCATATGCAGGAATTTTTACTCAGTTAGAGTATACTAATGATAATTTTTCAACATTCTTTCAAGGATCTGTTTCTAGTCAAAATCACCAGAGATTTGATCACTACCAATATGCTGATCAAACTTTAATTGATGGGACTTCATCTCAATCTACAGGGACACCACTTCCTGGTGGAATAACTGATGGTGTTGATTCAGAAAAAGTAGATAATGTGGGCTATAATGCAAAAGCAGGTGCTGCATGGGATCTTGCAGAAAATGGAAAGGTATTTTTTAATGCTGGATATTACTCTCGTCAGCCTTATCATGATAACATTTATTTGAATTATACTAATCAAGTGAATCCATTAACTTCAAATGAGACAATACTTGGTTTAGAGGCTGGATGGACATATTCAAGTCCAAATTTCTCTACCAATGTTAATGTGTATAGAACAAATTGGGCAGATAGAGTAGTAACTTCATTTAATGTTCAAAATGATGTAGTTACATTTACAACCAATGAAGGTGTAGAGCAATTGCATCAAGGTATAGAATGGGACTTTGATTGGAACCCTCAGCCTGATGTACCTTACACACTTACTGGATTTCTTTCAATGGGCGATTGGAAGTATGTAGGTGAAGCTCTTAGTAGAGTTACTGATGAGGATCAAAACGTAATTAGTACTTCTAGTAATGATGTAGACGGAGGTGAAGTAGGTGACGCTGCACAGTTTACTGCTGGAATGGGGATTGATTGGCAAGTAGCTGAAAGATTATCTATGGACTCAGACGTAAGATTTTATGATAATCTGTATGCTGATGTAGGAGCTGTAAAGGAAAACCTAAAAGTTCCTAGCTACCATGTAGTTGATTGGGGAATGTCATATAAGATGTATGTAGGAGATGAAGGTAATTCATTAAATGTCAGAGTTAATATCAATAATCTTTTTGATAGAGTATATATAAATGAATTAAGAACTAATACCGCTGCAGAAGCAGGAGACGAAACATGGAATGGTATTAATGTTTCAAATCAAGGATACTTTGGTTTGGGCAGAACCTGGAATGTTGGTCTAAGATATAGGTTTTAATATCTTAATTATATAAATAAAAAAGCCCACTTTAAGGTGGGCTTTTTTATTGGGATTAATCTTTAATTTCTTTTATTAAGTAAATATATGGAGGAAGGTGATCACTATATCCCCCTGTAAAACTTCCCCACGAGAAACTCCTAAATGGATATCCCTTATATCTTCCAGCTTTATTAATAAGATAAGATTTATTAAAGATCCCAGCTTTGTAGAATTGATAACTATCATATTTTTTATTTAGAAAAGGCTCAGTAACTAGTATTTGGTCAAATAGCTGCCATGCATCTCTATATGCATTAGATCCAATTCCTTGATCTGATAGAATTACTTCCATTGGATTATATATGCCATTTGTTTTAACATCTTCAATATATTTTTTTGCATTCAATATTTTTTTCATACTATCATCATGAGGGTCATCATTGAAGTCACCCATGGTAATAATTTTTGCATTTTTATACTTGCTTTGCAGGGAATCAATAATCTTTTTATTTAGCTCTGCTGCCGCCATTCTGCCTGCCCTACTTCTTTCTTCACCACCAGATCTAGATGGCCAATGGTTGACAATAATATGTATTAATTCATTATCCAATAAACCACTGACAACTAGCTGATCTCTTGTGTAATTTCTTTTCGATGATTTATTGTCATAAATTATTAACTCATGTGATTTAGTAGAATTAACCTTGAATACATCTTTATTATAAATAAGCCCTACATCAATGCCTCTTTCATCTGGGGAGTCATAATGCACTATGTCATAATTTTTATTTAATAAATGCTTATTATTTAATAGATCTTCAATTACATTTCTATTTTCTACTTCAGATAATCCAACTATTGATGGGGATTTGTTTACTAGATCAGTACCAATATCTGCAATAACACTAGCCATATTTTCAACTTTTTTCTTATATATTTCTGATCTATTAAATTTTATCTCCATTATTGGACTTGCCTCATCGTTCTTATTGACATCATTTATTGTGTCAAAAAGATTTTCAACATTATAAAAGGCAATAGTATGAATCTTAAAATTTCTTTTTTCTTGAGCAATTGTATTGAGCGATATAGTTGTCAATAAAATTCCTAATATGTAATTTTTCATTTTATCTTTAAAAAATTGTTATATGAATAAAAATTATAATAAATAAAGCCTTAAATTTAGGCATAAAATTAATAGCTGATAAATAAAAATTTATATAATGAATAAATACTTGATTATTTGCCTTTCTTTTTTTCTTTATTCAATTAGTTCATTTGCTCAGTCTGATCTTGTTATAGAAACATCTGTTGATTCTACAAGCATTGATAATTCGGATAAACTTATAGAAGATCTATTTAGTATTTCATTAAGTGATGATGAATTAAATGACGATACTTCAGCATCTGATAATATTTCAGGATTATTAAATTCTTCTATGGATGTATTTTATAGAACGGCAGCATACGAGTTTAGCCCTTCATTTTTTAAGGTTAGAGGATTAGATTCAGATAATGCTAATGTTCTAATTAATGGAATTAATATGAACAAGATGTATAATGGAAGGCCTCAATGGAGTAATTGGGGAGGTTTAAATGATGTCTTAAGAAATCAAGAACTTTCTAACGGTATAAGTGCTTCTATATATAATTTTGGAGGTATTTTAGGTTCTAGTAATATAAATATTAGAGCATCAGAATATTCTCAAGGAGGCAGAATTACGTATTCTTCTTCAAATAGGAGCTATACAAATAGATTGATGGCAACATATTCATCTGGTTTGAATGATAAAGGATGGGCATATTCTATCTCAATGGGAAGAAGATGGGGAAATGAGGGATATCAAGACGCATCATTTTATGACTCAAATTCATTATTTGTTTCTGTAGAAAAAATATTAAATGATAAGCATAGTTTTAATCTTGCAGCAGTATACGCTCCTAATAGAAGAGGAAAATCATCTCCAAACACTCAGGAAGTTTATGATTTACAGGATACAAGGTATAATGAATATTGGGGATGGCATGATGGAGAAAAAAGAAATTCTCGTGTAAAAAGAGTTGTAGAACCTATTGTTATTTTTAATCATTATTGGACAATTGATACGAGCTCATCACTTCAAACTAATCTTGGTTTTCAGTTTGGAGAATTGGGGAATAGTCGCTTAGATTATGGAGGTGGCGCTAACCCAAGCCCTGCATATTATCAAGGACTCCCTAGTTATTTCTTAGCCGATGATGATGGGCCAGACTATGAAGGAGCTTATTTAGCACAAGAAAATTTTGTTAATAATGGTCAAATAGATTGGAATAGAATATATGATGCAAATCTTACAAACAACATTGCCAATGTAAATGCAGCTTATGTTCTATATGAAGACAGAAGTGATGACACACAAATTACCATAAATTCAATATATCAAAATGAGTTTAATGAAAATATTTCTTTTAGCTCATCATTGAATTACAGGAAATTAATTTCAGATAATTTTGCAGAGATCACTGATATGTTTGGAAGCCGTACAGGCTATCTAAATGTAGACTCATTTGATAATCTACAATATGATTTACAACGTCCAAATTTAGTAGTGGGAAATGGAGATATATTTAAATATAACTATACTATACATGCTGATGAATTGACTGCTTATAGTAAAGTATTATATAAATATGACAAATTAGATATTTTTCTAGCAGGGAGCTATACTAACACCCAATATCAAAGAGAAGGACTATATGATAATGAAGCAAATACTGGGAATTCACTTGGAATGGGAGAAAAAATAAGCTTTACAGGATATGGAGTAAAATCTGGGCTAACATACAAGATGTCTGGAAAGCATATTTTTGAATTTAACTCTGCATACCTTCAAAAAGCACCATCAATTAGGAATACTTTTACCAACTCTAGAGTCAATCATAATGTTGTTGGAAGTGATGCTAGTGGATTAATAAATAATAATCCTATAACTGAGGAGAAGATAATGGCATTTGATGCAAATTATATATTTAGATCTTCTGTGATTAATGGTAGACTAACAGGATTTTATACAACTATAAAAGATGCAAATGAAATATCATTTTATTATGCTGATGGAGTAATTGGATTTCAGGATACAAGAGAATTTATACAAGAAATACTTCAAGGAATTGATAAAAAATATTTTGGACTTGAATTAGGAATTGAAGCTCAAATCATTTCCAGCATTAAACTAAAAGGAGCTGCTTCAATAGGACAATATACATATGAGAATAATCCATATTTATATTTAGGGGCTGACAATAATACTGTTCCTATTGGTAGCTCAAATTTGAAGAACTATAAATTGGCTGGCGGACCTCAAAGAGCTTATTCGGTAGGATTTGAATATAGAGATCCTAATTATTGGTGGATGGGATTAACTACAAATTTCTTCACCAACACATATGTTGATGTAAGCCCCCTTACAAGAAGTCAAAATTTTTATTTAGCACAAGATGGACTGCCTTTTTCAGACTATAATTCAAATATTGCTAGAGATTTATTAAAACAGGAAAAATTTGATGATTATATGGTTGTTAATCTTATTGGTGGAAAATCATGGAAGATTGATGATTACTATATTGGATTTTTTGCAAGCATTAATAATATATTAAACCAAGAATATAAAACAGGCGGGTTTGAACAAGGCAGAAATGCAAATTATCATCAATTATTAGAGGATGTAAATAATCCTAAACGTGTTTTTGGTTCTAAATATTGGTATGGTAGAGGAACCAACTATTTTTTAAACTTATATTTTAGATTTTAAACGATACATTATGAAACTAATTAAAACAATTATCTTAATAACCTTTTTAACGGTAGCTAATTTTTCCTGTGTTCAGGATGATGATTTTTCTATTCCAGAAAGTCTGGGATTAGAGGAAAATCAGGATTTAACTCAATTATTAACCCAAATTAATAGTGGTACAATTGATTTAATGACTATTTCTCATGTAAAATCATTGTTTGTTGACGGAGAAGTAACATTAATTGAGTCAAACATTGCAGTTAAGGGATATGTAGTATCATCTGATATGACTGGAAATTTTTATAAGGAATTTTATATGCAGGATGAACCTGAGAACCCAACTGCAGGTATTAAGGTAGTTTTGAACCAGGTAGACTCGTATAATCAATTTAATATTGGTAGAGAGGTTTATATTAAACTTCAAAATCTATATATAGGTGAAACAAACTCAGGTGATGGAGTTGTAGCTATTGGAGGAAGTGTTAATCAATACGGTGATGAAGTTGAGGAAATTACTGAAAATATGGCTACATCTTGCATCTTAAGATCTTCAAATACTTCTGCTATTGTACCTCTTAGCTTAAATTTAAGTGAAATTAATGATTCGCATATAGGAATGTTTGTGAGTGCGCAGAGTGTTCAATTTCCTAATACACTTTCCGGACTAACATATGTAGATCCATACGATGATTACGATACTCAAAGAGATTTAGAAAGTTGTGTAGATTCAGGAGCTATTAAAGTTGAGACTAGTGCATATGCTAGCTTTCAAGATAATTTATTACCTACTCAAGGAAGCGGAACATTATCGGCAGTAGTAACTAGAAGCTATGATGGAGATGATAGAGTTATAATGTTGAATTCTATAGATGATGTAATGTTCAATTCTTCAAGATGTGACCCTTTATTTTATGATAATTTTGCAGGTAATAACTTAAACAATTGGCATGTTAAAAATGTTCAAGGTGAACAGCTCTGGGAGACTACTCCTTATGGGAACCCAGCACCAAGTGCAAAAATGTCAGGATTTAGTGGTGGTAGTAATCCTAATGAGGATTGGCTAATTACTAAAGTTATTGACCTTAGTAGTGTAACTACTGCAAATTTAACTTTTCAAAGTGTTGTAAGATATAATGGTCCTGCTCTTTCTGTACACATGTCTACAGACTATAATGAAGGAGATCCAACATCAGATGGAAATTGGACAGAATTATCAGTTACCTTAGATACAGATACAAATAGTTGGTCCTCTTGGACAGATTCCGGAAATATAGATTTATCGTCTGTTACAGGAGGTAATCTTTATATTGCTTTTAAGTATGTTTCAACAACTTCAGGATCTGCTACTTATGAGATAGATAATGTTCTTGTAATGGGAGAATAATAACGAAAATTTTATTAGCTTAAAAAGCCTCCATTTGGAGGCTTTTTAATTACAATTTACCTTGATACTATTATAAATTCTGATCTTCTATTTTGAGCATGTTCTTCTTTAGAACATCCTTGGCTACAATCAACTTTAGGTTCTTCTTCACCTTTTCCAACTCCACTTATTCTCTCTTCACTTATTCCCTTGGAGATAACATATTGCGCTGTAGATTTAGCTCTTCTATCAGAAAGCCCTCTATTATATGAAGCTGGTCCGCGAGCATCTGTGTGTGATTCTGCTCTAATAACCATATCAGGATATTTTTCCATTATAGCAACAAGTTTATCTAATTCAAATGCTGCTTTATTTGTGATATTTGATTTATCAAAATCAAAATAGATTGGATTTAAAATTATTTTCTTTTCTACTATAATTTCTTCAATAGGATTTAAATACACATCTAAGATTGGTGGATCGATATCAGAAAACTTTAGGTCTAGCATTTTACTTTCATAGCCTGTTTTACTAACCATTAATTGAATTTCATCCTCGCATTCAAGCATAAATTCAGCCAATCCTTTTTCAGATGTTATCTTAGTATTATCAATAATTCCTGTATTATCTGAAATTGATGTTGTTGCTGATGATATTGGGTCTTTTGTTTTGGAGTCCATAATATTAGTAGTAAATAGAATGTCGCATAGAGGTAGTAATTTTTTTATTGCATAAATATCATCACTTCCTTTGCCACCAGATCTATTTGAAGAAATATATCCATCATCTCCGTTAATCATGAAAGCAAAATCATCTGCACCGCTGTTAACTGGTATACCAACATTTCTAACATTTGACCACTTAGCATCAATATTTTTTGAATAAAAAACATCAAGCCCACCGAGACCTAAATGTCCGTCAGAAGAAAAATAAATAATTTTATCTTCACTCATAAACGGAAATCCTTCTTGACCTTCAGTATTAATTTTTTGACCTAAATTTAGAGGGTCTCCAATAGAACCATCTTCATTTATTTTAGCTTTATATATATCATACTGACCATATCCTCCCGGCATATTAGATGAAAAATAAAGATACTCACCCTTAGGTCCAATCATTGGATTTTTATTTGAATAATTTTGGTCATTAATTTTTAAAGACTCTATTGACAACCACTTACCATTTTGTTTGGAAGTCCTATAAATATAAAGCTGACTATATTTAGTTTTAGAATCTTCACTCTTTTCATATTCTTTTTCAAAATAACTTTCTCTAGTAAAGTATGCGGTATTACCGTCTGCCATAAAAGTTATAACTCCCTCATGATATTTACTATTTAAATCATCAAACTCAACTCTTTCTAAATATGATCCATTTTCATTTATATATGAAGAATATATATTTAAGAACCCTTCATTACTCCATGAATATGGTTTTTCTAAAAACCCTGGCTCTTCAGATGAAATGAAATATAATTTATTATTAAACATAGTTGAGCCAAAGTCAGAGTATTCAGAGTTGATACTTAAATTCTGAATATTAAATTTTTTCCCTTTTTCTATGATTTTGTCTATATAGTTAGGAGTATTTCTAAATGCTACTGCTCTTGAATCAAAAGGCTTCATTTCTGAAAATTTAGCCATCCAAATATTAGACTCTTTATATTTGCCATTAGCTTTAAGCATTTGGGCATATTTGTAAATTATTTCAATGTCATTTTCTTCAACAATTTTCTCAAACCATTTTTCTGCGTTTTTTGTATCAAAAATATTATAGTAAGAGTTAGCTAATCTGCTAATTACATAATAATCGTTTGGCTCATCATTTGCTAACTTTAAATATTCCTCTGCAGCTTTTACAAATTCAAATCGATCAAATAAACGGTCAGCTTTTTTAGTTGAATTGTTTTGAGCAACCAAATTTGAGAAGCTAATTAAAGTTATAATTAAAAGTGTTAAAATATTTTTCATGTTAATTCTAGCTTATATGATTAAAAATATCTGGGAGATCTAGACACTTTAGTTCTAAAACTAATGTCAAAATTTATAAAGATCTCGTGAGATGATTTTGTATAATAATTTAATTCTGATTGAGTGTTATCATATGCATATCCAATTCTAATAGAAGGGCTTACTTGAAAATTTACCATTGCAGTAATTGCATCATCCAATCTATATCCAACACCAATCTCAACAAGGTCATACATAAATAGATTAGCATTTAGATCAATACTGGCAGGGCTATCAAATGCATATTTTAAAAACACATGAGGTTTAAGCTTAAAGTCCTCTGAGATATCATAAACATATCCTGCTGCAGCAAAAAGGTGTTGAGTTTCAGAACCAATATTGTATTCATCAGCATCTAGATGAACTGAATTTAAAATATTTGGCATTGAAACCGAAACGTAATATTGATTTGGATTGTAGAAATAAATACCAGCGCCAATATTAGGGGTTGTTTCATTAACATTATTTGCAAAGAACGGATCATTTGGATGAATGATATCTAATCCTATTAACCCGATATCATGTGTTGTAAATCCAGCCTTTAATCCAAAAGCTAAGTTATTATTATTTGAAAGATTTAGTGTATATGAAAAATCAGCGTAAATATTGGTTTCTTTAACAGGGCCAATATCATCAGATATTACAGAAACTCCTAACCCAACATTTTTGCCAATAGCTGAATGAATATTGATTGTTCCGGTTGTAGGAGCTCCCTCCAATCCTTCCCATTGATTTCTGTAAAGCATGCCAATACCAATTCCCTCTACAGATCCAGCATAAGCTGGATTAATCACATTCATATTATACATGTATTGAGTGTATTGAGGATCTTGTTGAGCATTAGTTGATAATGCAAACAGAAAAATTAACAGGATAATAATATTTTTTTTCATTTTTTTACTTCTTGACTTGTTAATAATTTAAATATATCCAACTTGTTATAGGCTCTTTGTCTGAGTTAAAATATATAATATAAAAATATGTTCCAACTGGCAATTCTTCATTGTCCTGATCTCTTCCACACCATTGATCTATGTATTCATTTAGCTCATATACTTTTGCTCCATATCTATTAAAGACTTCTATTTTATTGATATCTTCTCTGTCTTCTAGATGATCAAGAATTAAGCAATCATTATATCCATCACCATTTGGAGATAGTCCCTGCGGAAGGTCAATACAATAACTATTTTCATAGAAATCAACTTGGATAGTTGTCTGACCCCAACAATAGGTTACATCATCAAATACAGTTACAATAAATTCGCCAGATTCTTCAGCAATTTCATTTAAGTTATATGTATTGTCAGGCCCCCATTGCAAGTCTACACCATCTAATGACCATATATATGTTAATGAATTCATTTGAGCACTATTGGCTACATCTACTTCAAGCGTATATAATTCATTTGCACATTTTAATATAGTGTCTTCAATAGCAGAGACGTTTGGAGTTGGGAAGAATTCTACTAAAATTTCATCTGAGTAGGCACAATCAGTATTATCTATTGTTATTGTTGCACTATAAAATGCTGTTTCACTTACTGTCAGATTAACTCCATTTTCACCTTCGATTAAGTTTCCATCCATATACCATGCAATTGATGAGTTGTTTGGCAGTGTACCCGCATTTAATATCATCTCTTGACCTTGACATAATGCATTTCCAGATGTTAGTAAAATGTCTTCACCAAGATCTAATGTTCCAATATCAAAACTTCCTGCATCAATAAATACAGCAGAATCATAAAGAGTGTCTGCATCATCTGCAACAATTAGCTTTATATGGTATAATTCATTTGGTATAACATCAGATTCAGCAGTCATCGCAACAGTATGACCAATAAAATTTGTAGGACTTGTAAGCGCAGGCAGACCTCCTGGGCCATAATAATTAGCAAAGAATTCTTCATTTACTGAAGGACAACTGCTATTCCACTGACCATCTCTAACAGAAAGGACAGAAATGGGATCAGTTGTTCCAGGGACAATAGCAAGATTTGTAGTAACTCCAGCTGAATCTGTCAATAGAAATGCAAATGCATCCGTAAATGTACACTGAAATGTTCCGTATTCTTCTGCGGCAAAAATAAAGTCAAAACTCATATGATCAGTTACTGGAACAAAGTCAAATTCTATTATTGAAGCATTGTTGGTATCACCAGCATTTAATCCTGGAATAGCAGCTTCTAAATCACCATCTCCTACCCAAGCATAGGTCCCGTCACTAATTACACCAGCCTCAGGTCCTGGCGCATTTGCAATATCACCTGAGGTCATAATTAAACCGCTTTCAAACGGCCATGAGGACCCATTTGCCTCAAAATAACCAATACCATTAGTACTTCCAAAATCAGTTCCGGTAGTATAGGTAATATTAAATGCTTGATTACATTCAGAGTTTATTAAGACCTCTGTAATTAATTCTTCTACTGTATATTCAGTAGCACTAGTTGTTATTGGTGGAGGTACAGTAAAGACACATATATCAAATGTTAAATAATCTAGTAGATTAGCAGTATATGAATAGACTCTTATACTGTATGTATTTCCTATTGTTAGTCCATTAGCTACACTATCATCAGCATCACTACAATAAATTTGATTCAAACTATCACACTGACTTCCTTCATATAATACATGGTATAAATCTTGCGTATTCCCTACAATATTATATATGCTTATTGCATGATTTTCTGAAGTAGCGGTAAATTCAAACCATACATCATCATCAGCAGATCCGCCACAAGTATTTGGTTCTGGTGATGGAGTTGCACCAACCAATGTACCTGATGTTGACTCTGTACATGAAGAATCAGAATTAGGCGTTATTTCCGTTGCTTGGCCGCAATTATCATTTGCTGGCGGACAAGCATTTACTTGTATAGCATCACTATTAATTACACAGTTTACATCTTGATCATTTGAAATGGTT
>CAZBCJ010000020.1:0-15475 GCA_964490545.1 uncultured Flavobacteriaceae bacterium
CTTATTAAAGTATGACTCTGTACATGGATAATTAGAAGATGAAATTATAACTACTGAATCAGCACTAATTGTTAATGGTAATTCTATTAGGATAACATCAGAAAGAGACCCCTCTAATATAAATTGGGCAGAGCTTGATGTAGATGTTGTAGCAGAATGTACAGGAATTTTTACTACTATGGAAAAGGCTCAAGCTCATATTGATGCTGGAGCAAAAAAGGTGGCTGTTTCAGCTCCATCCAAAGATATTCCAATGTTTGTAATGGGTGTAAATAGTAATGATATTACAAAAGAGCATAGAATTGTTTCAAACGCCTCCTGTACAACTAATTGTTTAGCACCTATTGCAAAAGTTTTGCATGATAATTTTGGAATTAAAGAAGGTCTTATGACTACTGTTCATGCTGCTACTGCTACTCAGATGATTGTTGATGGTCCTGCAAAGAATTACAGACTTGGAAGATCTGCATTAAACAATATTATTCCTTCCTCTACTGGAGCTGCTATAGCAGTCGGAAAGGTCATTCCTTCTCTAAACGGTAAATTAACGGGCATGGCTTTTAGAATACCAACAGCAGATGTTTCTGTTGTTGATTTGACAGTTATATTAGATAAGAGTACATCATATGAAGAAATTAAAAGTGTTTTCAAAGAAGCAGCAGAAAACTCATTAAAAGGTGTTCTTTTTTATACAGAAGAAGCTGTAGTTTCACAAGATTTTGTTGGCTCACCTCACACAAGTAATTTTGATGCAAATGCTGGGATTGAATTAAGTCCTACATTTTATAAAATAATTTCATGGTATGATAATGAGTATGGGTATTCTACAAAACTTGTAGAACTAATGGCAGAAATACATAATAAAAGCTAATAAAACAATCAACAATGATTTTAATTGTAGACAGTGGTTCCACTAAAACTGATTGGATAGGCGTAGATGAAAAAGGAGATGTAGCTTTTGAGACACAAACCTTAGGTTTAAATCCTCAAGTTTTAGACAGTAATATAATTAAGGAACGAATAGTAAATAACTATGATATCTACAGATTCAGAAAACAGGTAGATAAGCTTTATTTTTATGGAGCTGGATGTGGTACTAAACTCCCTAGAGTATTGATTAATAAAGTATTTGAAGAAACTTTTATTAATGCTACCGAAATATCAGTAAAAGAAGATACATATGCAGCAATATACGCAACTACAAATATTGGCGAGAAATCAATAGTTTGTATAATTGGAACAGGATCAAACTGCACATATTTTGATGGACGGAAAGTTTATCAAAAAGTTACTTCCCTTGGCTATATACTAATGGATGATGCTAGTGGAAATTATTTTGGCAGACAACTACTAAGAGATTTTTATTTTAATAGAATGCCTGAAGAAATATCTAAAAAATTTGAAGTAGAGTTTGATTTAAAAGCAGACACAATAAAAGATAAGCTATATAAACATCCTAACCCCAGTACTTATCTTGCAACCTTTGCTAGGTTTTTAATTAATAACAATGATTCAGAATATGCTCAGTCATTAATTAGAAAAGGATTTGAATTATTTATTGAAAGACAGATACTTCAATTTTCTGATGCCAAGGAAGTATTAATTCATTTTACTGGTTCTATTTCTTTTTATCTTCGCGAAGAACTTGAGTCTTGCTTAAAAAAATATAATTTAAAAGCAGGGAGTATTATTAGAAGACCAATTGAAGGATTATTAAATTACCACAAAAAAAACTTATAGATTAAATATCTATTTATAGGCAATCATAGAAATCTCAACATTTACATCTTTAGGCAATCTACTTACTTCAACAGTTTCTCTAGCAGGAGCTTGGTCATTACTAAAATAGGCCCCATAAACCTCATTAACTTGTTGAAAATCATTCATATTAGATAAGAATATTGTGGTTTTTACAACATTATCAAATGATAAATTAGCTTCTTCAAGAATTGATTTTAGATTCTCCATAACTTGTTTAGTCTCTGATTGAATATCATCTAGAACTAACTCATCTGTATTTGGGTCAAATGCTACTTGTCCAGATATAAACATTAAATCTCCAGAAATTACTGCTTGATTGTATGGGCCAATAGGTTTTGGTGCATTAGACGTGTTTACTATTCTCTTCATATCGGTTTTGTTTTTATTATTAAAAGTATTATAAGCCAATGCAATAAAAAAAATTGCTAGACCTACATAAAAAAAAATTAGAGCTTTTTTCATAATAGCATCTTTTTACTAAAACTAATTTAATTATAATATTTTATCTCTTTGTTTTCTTTTATCATATTTAATATCACTAAGCATTCCGGATTTAATTCCAATAAAGAAGTTCCATGATGAATAAGTGCCAAATGGTATCCAACTAAAATTCATTCGCCAACTTAATAAATCTCTTTCAAATCTTAACTGAGTATAAGTCACGCCTTTGTTTTTAAAATCATATCCTGTAGAAATTCCAGTACTCCATTTCGGAGATAATTGAACATCGCCTGAGAACATTAATGAATGAGAAGATACTTCATTCTGGCCTATTGAGTTACTATAGTTTACTGCATATGCTACTCTTAAACTCCAAGGTATCTTATAATTGTATAAATCATTAGGTTTCTTTTCTTCTTTTTCTTCCTTTTCTTGATTAAATCTGTTGTCAGAAAAGTCCATAGCTCTTCCAAATAAATCATCATCTCTACCGCCATTTCTAACTGATTCATCAATTGAGGCCTGATTCTTATCAGATTTTTCTCCATCACTACTGCTAAATGCGTAATTCAATGTTAAATTTGCACTTGTAAGCCTAAACAATCCTCCGCCATTGTTTATATTGAATTTATCTATTTTAACTCCATTTTCGTTAAGTGCATAAGGATCAAGAGTTGCACCAAAATTTATATTCATTTTATTTTTAAACAACTGAGTTCCTCCTGTCATTCTAACAGGGCTTAAGTTTAAGGAGTCTGCTGCAATATTATAAGAGGTTGAAAAATTCAAATTATTAAGAATAACCATCTTTTTTAATTCTAGATCATCACTTTCCTTGTCAATTACCTTAGCTTCAATATTATTTGCTAAGGACAAGCCTATAGAACTAGAATACATTTTATTAGGTTGTCCAAAAATTGAGCCCTCAAATCTACTATATTCAACATCAGATGTTGTGAGTCCATCTGCGCTAACAACTTCATAGGTTTCATAATATTGATTAAAAGCAGGAGCAAGGCTATAGCTAATTGATGGACGAAGGACATGCCTTATTGCATGCAAGTTCTTTTTATTTTTAAAATCATACATACCATAAACTGTCGTCCCTAAACTAGCTGAGAAGTTATATGTGCTAAAGGCATCATATCCTTTATTCTCAAGTGTAATGACTTCCTGGTTTTCAATATCATAACTTCTTTCAATAGTATTAAATACCATTGTTGCGTTATAATTAGCACTTGTAGTAAAACTTAAATATTTAAAGAGTTTAAAATTAGTGCTTATGGGAATACTGTGCTGAAGACCTGATTTTGCTGAATCAAACATTTCTTTGGTAAAAAAAAGTGAATCAGTTGTTTGAATTCTATTTTCTCCTCTTACACTATACTGAAAATTAATATTCTGTAAAAATCCTTTTTTAGTACCACTTTTAGGAGCAAAAGGATAAATCCTAGAAACATTAGTTTGAAATGTAGGTAATGTCATATTTATTACTTGAGTATTTGTATTTTGAGAATGCGTAACAGAAAGGCTTAAATTAACTTGTGGTTCCCCAGTAAATGTCTTAGAATAAGAAATGGATGATGATAATGAATTGTTAAGATAGTTTGCCGCATTAAGCTGATTAATTGACTGTTGATAATACTTGCTGCTTCCAAGGTTTACTGATGCTGAAAATCTAGAATTTGGGTTTGATTTTGCATCTTTTGCATGAGACCACCTTAAATTATATATAGATGATTTTGAATAATCTGGAAAACCTCTTTCACTTTGTATTAAATTTTCATATCTAAAACTAAGGTTACCTCTGAACTTATATCTATATACATAAGTGTTCTCAACTCTAAAACCATAACTGCCATTTGTATAATAGTCTCCTAATAATGTTAAATCAATGTTGTCATTTATTGGCAGGTAATATCCTCCATTTTGAATAAAGTATCCTCTGTTATTTTGCTCACCAAAAGAAGGAAATATAATGCCTGAAGTACGCTTGTTAGATAGCGGAAAATATGCGAAGGGGAGCCCTATTGGGGTCGGTACATCTGCTATATACATATTAGTTGGACCTGTAATGATCTTCTTTCCTGGAACTACTTTTGCTTTTCTTAAAAGAAAATAGTATTCAGGATTATCTACATCGGCTGATGTAGTAAATTTAGCCTTATTCATAAAGTAAACAGAATCATTTTCTTTTTTTGTTTTCTCAGATAAAATTTTTAGTCCTGCCTGTTCTGTTCTAGAATTGAATATTAAGGCTTTTTTAGTGTCCATATTAAATATTAAAGAATCAGGCTCAATTACATCCTGACCTTGTTTAAAAACTGGAGATTGTGTATAATTACCCAAAGTGTCCTTAATTCTACCCGCATATATCTCATTATTGCCATAGTCAATTACAATTATTCCAGAAGTAATCTCCATGCTCTCATATACTATTTTAGCATTATTATATAGGTGAATTGATTTATTATTTGGATCAATTGAAACAGAATCTGATGCATTATACACCACTTTATCTAATAAAAATGATTTTTTATCTGTTATAGAGTCATTTACAGGCTCTATAGAATCATATTTTGTTTCTAAATAATAATGACTAGATAAGTCAATATTAAATTTGTTATTCCTATCTGAAAATGAGTAGCAAAATGTGTTTATAAACAATGAATAACTTAAAGCTAAAAGTATGTTAAAAGGCCGTGTTTTCAATGTTTATAAGTGTATATTAGTAACTTGTATAGAAAACTTTTATAAAGTTACGTATTTTTCAAGAGAGTAATATATATAAGTATGAGTAAAATCTCATCACATCTTAGTTATTTTAACCTTACTTTAACAACCAAATTTATTCTCTTACTCCTTATGCTTAATGGTCTTTTGATTAATAAGGCTATATCTCAAGAAAAATTTAAAATTGTTATTGATGCTGGTCATGGAGGAAAAGATCCTGGCAGACCCAATTCAAATGGTATTGTAGAAAAGAATATTGTACTAACTATAGCTTTAAATCTTGGGCGTGAATTAAAGGAAGATGGCAATGAGGTTATATACACAAGAGATAAAGATGTATTTCTAACCTTAAGGCAAAGAGCAAAGATTGCAAATGAAGCAGATGCAGATTTATTTATCTCAATTCATTGTAATGCCTTTCCTGATAGTAGAGTTTATGGCACAGAGACTTTTGTTTATGGTCTACACGTTAGTAAAGCAAATTTTGATGTTGCACTTAAGGAAAATGAAGTTATCTTTCTAGAAGAGGACTTTGAAAAGAACTATCAAGGGTTTGACCCAAAAGCCCCTGAATCATTAATTGGACTAACCTTAATGCAAGAAGAATATTTAGATCAGAGCATACTCCTTGCAAGTTTTATTCAAGACAATTTTGCTGCAAAATTAAAATTAAAGAACAGGGGAGTAAAACAATCTGGATTTTGGGTTCTGCATAATACATATATGCCTAGCGTTTTAGTTGAAACTGGTTTTATAACTAATCCCAAGGAAGGAGCTTATTTAAATTCAGCTAAAGCTCAGAAGGATATAGCACATAATATTTTTAATGCAGTAAAAAAATACAAGAGTGCTTTAGGTTTAATAGAGAATAATCAAGTTGTTTATAAACCAAAAGATGATATTATATACAAGGTTCAAATTGCTGCAAGCAGAAGAAAACTTAAATTAAAGAGTTATAACTTTAAAGGTTTAAACGATTTATCAATTAAAAAAGAGGGTAGGCTGTATAGATATTTTTATGCAAGCTCATATGATTATGATGAAATTCTAAAAAAGAAAAAGATAGCTATTTCAAAAGGGTATAAAAAATCGTTTATAGTAGGGTTTAAAAAAGGTAAAATAGTTGATATTAATAATTAATGAAATTCCATAAATAGATTATATATTATTTATTTCCTAATTTTAGGTAATAATACATAAAGTACTTGATTTGAAATTCACAAAAGAAGTAGGTATCGGTATTCTAGTAATTCTAGGAACATTTATGTCAATCTTCTCTTATAATTATCTTAAAGGGATTAATTTATTTGAGAAAACTAGGACCTTTAAAATTGTATACACAAAGGTAGATGGATTGTCTCCGTCAAATCCTGTAACTCTAAATGGATATAAAATTGGAAAAGTGCAAAAGATAAATTTTAATCCTAATGACACAAAAGAGCTCATTGTTGATGTAATTATTGAAAATGATGTCAAATTTTCAAAAACAAGCAAAGCTGAATTGTATGAAACTGGCCTAATAGGAGGAAAAGCTATTGCTATTATACCTGATTATGACAATAATGTAATTGCAAATTCAGGAGATTATTTAATTGGCGTTGTAAAACCCGGTTTAACAGATCTAGTTAATCAAATAATGCCACAAATACAATTACAATTAGAGACAGTCATGAAGAAAGCTGAAATTGTGCTATCAAACGTAAATAGTCTCTTTGACGAGAAAACTAAAGAATCCTTAAAATCAAGTATAGATGAATTTGGCAGTCTTACCAATAGTCTATCAGAAACATCTGCAAATATTAATGATTTCATTAAAGATAATTCGCCAAATTTAACTACAACAATTGACAATCTAAACGAAACATCTTTGACAATAAAAGATATATCCAACTCTATTTCAGAAGTAGATTTAAACTTGATTCTTACTAATCTGGACAGCACAATCTCTAACCTTAATAAAATAACTAATAAATTAAATCAAGGTGAAGGCACTGCAGGTAAACTACTTTATGATGATGGATTATTTAAAAACCTAGATGATGCCACAAAAAATTTAGAAGAATTAATAGAAGACATTAAGTTGAATCCTAAGCGCTATGTACATTTTTCTATTTTTGGTAAAAAGTCTGATAAATAACCTAAATATATAGAAACTGTTGATGTCGTATCTGCCAAACATTGCCTTTTTACTTATTTTATCTCTTTCTTTAGGATATTTCATATCAAATATTATAAAACTTAAAAGAAACATAAACCTAGGGGTTGATTTAGATATTGACCTATCTGTCAATCGAAAGAAAAGATGGGCTAATATGGCGAAAATTGCCTTTGGTCAAAGTAAAATGGTAAGAAGACCTATAGTCGGAGCTCTACATGCAATTGTTTATGTTGGCTTTATAATTATAAACATTGAATTGTTAGAAATAGTAATTGATGGTTTAATTGGCACCCACAGAGTTTTTTCAGGTATGGGTGTTTTTTACGGTTTTTTAATTGCTTCTTTTGAGTTATTGGCAGTATTAGTAATATTTGCTGTATCAGTTTTTTGGATAAGAAGGAATATTATTAAAGTTAAAAGATTCTTTGAAGATTCAATGAAGGGTTGGCCAAAACTTGATGCAGATCTAATTTTATATTTTGAGATAATATTAATGTCATTGTTTCTTTTAATGAATGCCACTGATGTTACTTTTCAAAATATGAATAATGGCAACATTATTAGCGGTTTTATATATCCGTTATTTGAAAACTATTCAGCAGAAAGCCTTCATATAATGGAAAGAGTCTTTTGGTGGATGCATATAATAGGAATCTTATTGTTTTTAAACTACTTATATTTTTCAAAACACCTACATATACTTTTAGCATTTCCCAATACATTCTATGCAAGTTTAGATAATAAAGGGAAGATGAATAATTTAAAAAGTGTTACTAATGAAGTAAACTTGATGCTAAATGATAATGGTGCTACCCTTGAAGAAAATTCTGAAGAGAATATGAATGATATTATGAAATTTGGAGCTTCGGATGTTTCTGATTTGAATTGGCTCCAATTATTAAATGCGTATTCATGCACTGAGTGTGGGAGATGTACAGATGTTTGTCCTGCCAACATAACTGGTAAAAAACTCTCTCCTAGAAAAATAATGATGGACACAAGAGATAGGCTAGAAGAAGTAAGCAAGAATATTGATAAAAATAAGGGCGATTTCGTTGATGATGGTAAGAAATTAATTGATGATTATATTTCAAGAGAAGAGCTATGGGCATGTACTTCATGTAATGCCTGTGTAGAAGAATGCCCAATTAGTATAGATCCGCTTTCAATAATCCTTGATATGAGAAGATATTTAGTAATGGAAGAAGCTTCTGCTCCTGCAGAATTAAATAATATGATGTCAAATATCGAGAATAATGGTGCTCCATGGCCATATAATCAAATGGATAGATTAAATTGGAAAGATTAATTTTTATGACATGAGAAAAGAAGAGATAGAGAAGATATTACATAAAAAAGTAAAAGATGGCGAAAAAGTAAGCCCAGTATTGCCTGAAGGAATAAAAAATTACTTAATAGACATTGACGGAACAATTACTGAAGATATTCCTAATGAAGAACCTAATAGAATGGTAAATTGCTTGCCATTCAAAGATGCTTTACTAACATGTAATAAGTGGTTTGAAGAAGGACATATGATATGTTTTTTCACCTCAAGATTAGAAGATCATAGAGAAATAACAGAAACATGGCTAGAAAAACATGGGTTTAAATATCATACGCTTTTAATGGGTAAACCAAGAGGTGGTAATTACCATTGGATTGATAATCATTTAGTAAAGGCAACACGATACAATGGAAAATTCACTGATTTAATAAAAAAAGAAGTTAAAATTGAAGTTTTTGATGAGTGATAACTTGAAAGTACATACGATGGCAGATTATATAGCTGAGGGTAAATCTCCAGAAGTTTTGTTCTGGATTGGCTGTGCTGGAAGCTTTGATGACAGGGCTAAAAAGATTACAAAAGCTTTTGTTAAAATTTTAAACTCTATTAATGTTGATTTTGCAGTTCTAGGTCAGGAAGAATCTTGCTCTGGAGATCCGGCAAAAAGAGCGGGTAATGAGTTTTTATTTCAAATGCAAGCTATCTCTAATATAGAAGTTCTTAATTCCTATGATATTAAAACAATTGTAACTACATGTCCACATTGTTTTAATACACTTAAAAATGAGTATCCTTCTTTAGGAGGAAATTACAAAGTATATCACCATACCCAGTTTCTTAAGTCATTACTAGAACAAGGACGATTAAAAATTAAAGGAGGTTCTTATAAGGGAAAGAAAATAACTTATCACGATCCCTGTTACTTAGGTCGAGCAAATAATGAATACGAAGCTCCAAGGGATTTAATAAATAAACTTGAAGCTGAGCTAATTGAAATGAAAAGATGCAAGAAAGATGGATTGTGTTGTGGTGCAGGAGGAGCACAGATGTTTAAAGATGCTGAAAAAGGAAATAAAGAGATTAATATTGAGAGAACTGAAGATATAAAAGAAACAAATACTAAGATAGTTGCCACAGGTTGTCCTTTCTGTAACACTATGCTTAGTGATGGAACTAAAACAATTGAAGATGAAAGAAAAATATCTGTTATGGATATAAGTGAACTAATAGCCAATGCCCAAGAATTATAAATTATTTTTTAATGAATGTGAAGTTTGAAGAATTACCGGAAGATTCAAGAATATGGGTGTACCAGTCCAATAGAAGATTTAGTGAAGAAGAAATATCTGAAATATCAATAGAATTAGAGAGTTTTTTAGAATCCTGGACTTCTCATGCTAAACCTATTAGATCTGCATTTCAAATTAAGTACAACAGGTTTATTTTTATTGCTGTTGATAAAGATTTTGAGACATCTGGTTGTTCAATTGACTCATCTGTGAGTTTTATACAATCACTAGAAAAGAAATATAGAGTAGACTTACTTGATAAAATGAATGTTGCATATAAAACTGATAATGAAATTGGATTCACATCTCTTGCTGATTTTAAGAATTTACTCAAAAATAAATCTATAGATGAAGACACTATAGTTTTTAATAATTTAGTCTCTAATATTTTTGAATATAATAGTAATTGGGAAACAAGTATTAAGAATAGCTGGCACAGTCGATTCTTATAGAAGAATTAAATGTAGGTAAATGTCAAATAGATTTTACGTTTTTTTAATAGTATTCTTTTCTTGCTCTTTTCTTTTTGCACAAAAAAAAGACCCTCTCAAGGCTGTTAACCACAAAGCTCAAAAACACTGGGTTGATAGCATCTACAGCTCTATGACGCTTAAAGAAAAGGTTGGTCAACTTTTTGTTGTTCAGTTAATGACCAAAAATGACAATAGTAATTTAGTTTATAAACAAATATCTAACCATTCTATTGGTGGGGTTATTTTATCTAATGGATCCCCAATAAAAACAGCAAATACAACCAATAAAATGCAATCCCTAAGTAAAACCCCATTATTGATTGGAATAGATGGTGAGTGGGGATTAAAAATGCGTATTGATTCAACCATAAAATTCCCTTGGAACATGAGTTTAGGAGCATTGAAAAATGATTTATTTATTGAAAGGATAGGGAGTAGTATTGGAAAACATTGTAAGAGAATGGGTATTCATATAAATTTTGCTCCTGTTGTAGACATTAATACTAATCCCAAAAATCCAATCATTGGCAATCGGTCATACGGAGAAAGTAAGTTTAATGTAGCAAGAAAGGCTGTTTCTTTTACTAAAGGACTACAGAGTGAAGGAATATTAGCATGTGCAAAGCATTTCCCAGGACATGGAGATACATCTAAAGACTCACATAAAACATTGCCTACAATAGGATTTAAGAAAAAAAGAATTCTTGATGTTGAGTTATATCCATATAAATCATTAATCAAGCAGGGTTTAGGATCAGTAATGATTGCACATTTAAATGTACCTAGTCTTGAATCAAACATTAATTTCCCTTCATCTTTATCAAAAAACATAGTCACAAGTCTATTAAAAGAAAGACTTAAGTTCAAAGGGTTAATTATAACTGATGCACTTGGTATGAAAGGTGTAACTAGCTATGATAGTGAAAATATTGATTTGATGGCATTTAAAGCCGGAAATGATGTCCTTTTAATGTCTGGTGATGTAGATGCTGGTATAACTTCAATAATTAATGCCTATAACAATGGAAAAATCCCTAATAAACGCCTTGAGCATTCAGTTAAAAAGATTTTAAAAGCAAAATATAAAGTAGGATTAAATAATTATAAGCCAATAGATATAAATAACCTAATCTCAGACTTAAACCCAATTAATGATAAAGTATTAAAAGAGGAAGTTGTTTCTAATATAATTACACTACTTAAAAATGAACAAAATTTTACACCAATATTAAATTTAAATGATAATAAAATAGTTCATCTGCAAACTGGGAGTGAATCTGGAAAAACTTTTAACAATTATTTAAATAAATACACCTCTGTTGACTACATAAAGCTTAATGATTATAAAGAATTAAAAGATCTGCTTGATAAGCTAAGCAATTACAATACTATTATTATAGGACATCACCAACCGAGTAATACTCCTTGGGATAAATACAATTTTACAAGAAAAGAGCTTTTATGGATAGATAAGATCAGTAAATCTAATAACACAATTCTTTCAGTATTTGCTAAACCATATAGTTTAAATAAATTAATTGATGCAGAGTCTTTTAAAAGTATTATTCTATCCTATCAAAATGAAGATGTTTTTCAAGAAAAAACTGCCCAAATGATATTTGGTTCAATTGAATTTAATGGTCAAATTCCTGTTAGTATTTTAAATAAATATAAGGTAGGTGAGGGGATAAAAACTTTTAAAACAAATAGATTGTCATATGGATTGCCTGAATCAGTTAATATTGATTCTAGAAAATTAAATAGAATTGATTCTATAGTAAAAGTTTCTATTGATTCTATGATGACTCCTGGCGCACAATTACTTGTAGCTAAAGACTCAAAAGTAGTATTTGATAAAAGCTATGGTAAATTAAGATACGATAATGGACCCAATGTGAATTCAATGACTAGATATGATTTAGCATCCCTGACTAAAATACTAGTTACATTACCTCTTATAATGAAGCTTTATGATAATGATGTTGTGTCTTTAGATTCTACACTAGGAGAACTACTGCCTTCTTACATAGAATCAAATAAATCTGAATTTACTATTAAAGAAGTATTATCTCATTTTGCATATTTAACACCATGGATTCCTTTTTATAAACAAACTATAGACTCAACAACAGGAAAGCTAAAAAGTAATTTATATAGGAATAGTCTTCAAGATAAATACTCTTTAAAAATCAATAACAACACTTTTCTTGCTTCTGCATATAAAGACACAATATTAAGTCAAATCAGAGAAAGTGAACTAATTGAAGAACGATACAAATACAGTGATTTACCTTATCTAATCTTACAACAGTATATTGAGGGTCATTACTCTGATAATTTGGATAATTTATCCAATAAAAACTTTTTTAAATCTATTGGTGCAAGTTCTTTGATGTTTAATCCAGCAGAGAAGATTTCAATTAAAAATATTGCTCCCAGTGAAATAGACGATTATTTTAGGAATCAAGAAATAGTTGGATATGTTCATGATATGGCTGCTGCAATGTTTGGTGGAATTGCAGGACATGCAGGGTTATTTGGAAACTCAAATGATGTTGCTAAAATAATGCAAATGTATCTGCAGAACGGAAATTACGGTGGAATACAATACCTACAACCACAAACAATTAATAAGTTCAATACTTGTTATTTCTGTAGTGAAGATAATAGAAGAGGAGTAGGGTTTGATAAACCTCAACTTGAAGATGAAGGTCCTACATGTGGGTGTGTTTCTATGAATAGTTTTGGACATTCTGGATGGACTGGCACATACGCATGGGCAGATCCTGATGAAGAAATAGTATATGTTTTTTTATCTAATAGATCTTATCCAAGTGATCCTGAAAATAAATTACTAAATTACAATATTAGAACTGAGATTCAGAGATTAATATATGAAGCTATAAATTGATAGAAAATGAAAATAGGAATTGTATGTTATCCTACATTTGGTGGTAGTGGTGTAGTAGCTACTGAGTTAGGAATAGAGTTGTCAAAAAAAGGATATGAAATACATTTTATAACCTATAACCAACCGGTAAAATTAGAGCTATTAAGCAATAAGGTTCATTATCATGAGGTAATGGTTCCAGACTATCCACTTTTTCACTATCAACCCTATGAATTGGCATTATCTACAAAGGTTGTTGATATGGTTAAAAAACATCAAATCGAATTGCTACATGTACATTATGCTATTCCTCATGCTTATGCAGCTTTTATGGCTAAAAACATGCTACAATATAAAGGCATTAATATCCCCGTAGTAACAACATTGCACGGAACAGACATTACCTTAGTTGGAAGTCATCCATCGTATAAAGCTGCAGTTGAATTCAGTATTAATAAATCTGATGCTGTTACTGCTGTATCTGAGAGTTTAAAAAAAGATACTGAAGAGTTATTTAGTATAGATACAAACATAGAGGTTATTCCTAATTTCATTAATCTAGAAAAATATCCTTTAGGAAGGAAAGAAAAAAATAGAAGCATAATAGCAAAAAGTGATGAAAAGATAATTTGTCATATCAGTAATTTTAGAAAAGTTAAACGAATAGATGATGTAATAAATACCTTTTATAAGATAAATAAAAAAATACCCTCTAAACTAATGATGGTAGGGGAAGGTCCAGAAAAAGAAAAGGCTGAAAGGTTATGTAAAAAATTAAAAATAAAGGATAATGTGTATTTCTTTGGAAATACTAATGAGACCATTAATATCTTATCATTTAGTGACCTTTTTTTACTAACTTCAAGCACAGAAAGTTTTGGATTAGCAGCGCTTGAAGCTATGGCTTCATCCGTTCCTGTAATTTCAACAAATGCAGGTGGGTTGCCAGAGGTTAATATTAATGGTGTTTCTGGTTATATGAGCAATGTAGGTGACATAGATGATATGGTAAGTAATTCATTGAAAATTTTATCTGACAATAATGTTAACAATGAGTTCAAAGAAAATGCACGAAAACAATCTGAAAAATATGACATACATAAGATAGTTCCCTTTTATGAGAGTATTTATATAACAGCTATGAATAAAGTAAACAAACAATGAAAAGAAAAGATTTTTTAAAATTAAGTTCTGCTTCAGCCCTTTTTCTAGGTCTTAATCCAGACAGGCTAGATGCCTCTAGCATTGAAGAATCACATGATTTAATTAATAAAAACTCTCAATATATGGGCGATTACTCTGCTCCTAAACTTAAAACAGTAAGAGTAGCATTTATTGGAGTTGGAGCAAGAGGTACTGGTCATGCGAGACAGATTGCAACAATAGAAGGAACAGAAGTAGTAGCTATTAGTGACTTATATCAAGATTTAGTGCAAAGATCTATAGATAATTGTAAAGAGATTGGGAAAGGAGAAAGACATAATGAAATAGCTATGTATTCTGGAGGTGAGAATAAGTGGAAATTAATGCTTAAAGAAGTAAAACCTGACGCAGTATTTATCTCTACTAACTGGGATAATCATGCTCCGATGGCAATTGAAGCTATGAATAGTGGAGCTCACACATTTGTTGAAGTTCCTATGGCTACAACTATTGAGGATATGTGGGAGATTATAAATACATCAGAAAAGACAAGAAAACATTGCATGATGATGGAGAATGTTAACTATGGAAGGGATGAAATGATGTACTTGAATATGTGTAGAAAAGGAGTAATAGGTGATTTTTTACATGCAGAAGCTGCATACATTCATGAGTTAAGATTTCAGATGGAAGAGCAAAAAAGAGGTACTGGTTCATGGAGAACACATCATTATGCGAAAGGAAGAGGTAATTTATATCCAACTCATGGATTAGGTCCAGTAGCTCAATATATGAATCTAGCTAGGGGAGATGACAATTTCAGTACTCTTATATCTTATTCAACTCCTGCATTAGGAAGAAAAATATATGCAGAGAAAAACTATCCTTCTGATCATAAATGGAATAAGCTTGATTATAAAAATGGAGATTTAAATACTTCTATAATAAAAACAAATGTTGGAAGAACTGTAATGGTTCAATGGGATGAAACAAGTCCAAGACCATATTCTAGGCATAATTTAATACAAGGAACTAAAGGAACACTAGCTGGTTTTCCTACTCGTGTTGCACTTGAAGGTGGAGTAGAAGGTGTTACTAAAAACCATCATTCCTGGGCGCAAGGAAAGGATTTAGAGGTGTTGTATGAAAAATATGACCATCCACTTTATAAAAGATTAGGCGCCTTGGCTAAAAAAATGGGCGGCCATGGAGGTATGGATTTTATGATGAGATATCGAATAATAGAATGTTTGAGAAAAGGTGATCCTTTAGATCAAATCATGTATGAAGGATGGTTTT
>CAZBCJ010000021.1:0-15452 GCA_964490545.1 uncultured Flavobacteriaceae bacterium
ACTAGATTTAGTTTATATATTTTAGATAATTGCTCATAGTTTTTATCAAAATTCTCAAAACTATAATCATAAGTTGTATTGAAAAAGTAACAAATAGAACAGTCAATTTCTAACTGATGAACATGTGTATCTATATCATCACAAATTATGTGTTTTTCTGAAAAAATATGCTCTACACTAACTAGGTTTGGTATAGTTAATGCACATAAAAGAAAAATGCTATAAAACTTTTTCACAAAGCGAATATATTACTTTTTTAAAAGATTATCAATATGATTAATTGCCAAATCTAATTTTTCTTGTTTACTTCCTCTTAAAATAACATATGGTCGATTATATTTAATTAATGCTCTTTCAAAAGTATTGAAAGATTCAAGTCTTTCATTTGGTTTATCTCTAAGATCGTCCTTAACCCATGGGACATCAATATATGTTAGAAAATATAAATCATAGGTGTTTTCTATAGCATATTTTTCTATAGTTGGATGACATGTGCCAGAATAATATGATTCTGAATACACCTTAGTTTCTAACAAATCTGTATCACAGATTAGGACTGTATTAGTTTTTTGAGATAGTTCATTTTCTGTCCTAATTTGACCTCTAGCAATTTCAATAAGATCATTTGGTTCACAAGTTTTTCTTTGATTATTCCATTTGTTCTGCAGATATTCTCTTGCATATTCTCTAACCCAGACTGAATTATAATGCCTGGCTAGTTTTTTGGCCAAAGTTGTCTTTCCAGTAGACTCTGGACCAAATAAAACAACCTTTATGCAGTTTGACTTTGTTTGTTTAAGGTTTTTTTCCATTCGTAATATCCTTGTATTGCTAATATCAGAAAAATTAAATATTGTAAAGATAGTATACCTAAACCTCTATAGCTATATAAAGGTATTGTTATTATGTCGCCAACAATCCAAAATATCCAACTTTCAATTTTCTTGTTTGCCATTAACCACATCGCTGTAAAGAAGATGCCAGAAGTAAAAATGTCAATGTAATTTGGTATTTCAAGAGAATCTAAGTTCATTTTATAAACAAAAAATGTAATTCCAATCGTTAGTAAAAAGAAAAAAGATGCTATCAAATATTCTTTTTTATTCGTCTTAGAGATTAAAACTATATAGTGATTATCCTTAACTCTAGACCAATTCCACCATCCATATATGCTCATTATAGAATAGTATACATTCATCATCATATCTCCAAAATATTGAGCCCTATATAGAAGATATATTGTAATAACAGTACAAATAATTCCTGTTGGATATACCAATATGTTTTCTCTTTTTGCATAAACTACGCTTATTATTCCAAAAATAAATGCAAGAAATTCAAGTACAATTATGTAAGTAGGAGAATTTGAATATGCCTCTAAAAAAAAATTATAAATTTCATTCATCATCTGCATGTATTAAATATGCAAAACTATAATTTTCTATTGTAAAAAAATAAGATGCATAGCGTTCCTTTAGGTTTTTATATATAAGCCATGCGTATGTAAAATTATCGCATAAATTAAATGGGACTACTAATAAATGGGTTTTATAATCTAACCCTATAATATTTGCAATCTTATAAATTGATTCTTTAATATTCCAAATGATTGTCATCCTTTTTAAATCATCAACATCTAAATATGAAGTTTCATATCCAATAAATTTTTTGGCAATTGTGTTAATTTTATGATTAGTCTCCTGAACATCAATTCCCACTTTTAAATCACTAATTATTACACAGGAAAATAAATTTGAATGGCTTATAGATATTTTTTTACTATCATCTAATATCGGGGCATTATCTTGGTAAGACAAATTATCATCAGCATATCCTAGCTCAATTAGAATAGCTCTAATACTAAGAAATTGTAATTTATGAATACTGCCTTTTCTCTTTTTTAATAGTTCTCTAGATTTTGAGGATAGAGTAACAAGTTTAGATAACTCACCAATAGTTTCTGTAATCTTCCAAATACCGACAGCGGTATTATCATTCGGTTTTATTATTCGAATAATTGGCATTATAACAAATTATGTGCTATAAAAGTACAACTCTGAAAATTAAAGATTATGCTTTAGAAGCAACAATAGAAACAAAAGACTTGTTATCCTTCTTTTTTGTAAACTTAACAACACCATCCACTCTTGCATGAAGAGTATGATCTTTGCCTAAGTAAACATTTTCGCCAGGATTATGTACAGTTCCTCTTTGTCTGACAATTATATTGCCAGCCCTTGCTGCCTGACCACCAAAAATCTTAACACCTAACCGTTTCGATTCTGATTCCCTACCATTTTTAGAACTACCTACTCCCTTTTTATGTGCCATTTTTTATCCTTTTTAACTCAGTGCCTTAATCAAATCTGCTTTTTTCATTTTAGAAATACCAGAAATACCTTTTGATTTAGCTAAATCTTTTAAAGCAGCAACAGATAACTTAGTCATATCTTCTTTCTTATCTAACTTTTTATCTTTTGCTTTTTCTACTGCTTTAACAGACTTCTTCTGCTTTTTAGCCCCCGATAATGATATATCACTTATTTGAATTTGAGTCAATAGTTGACGATGTCCATTTTTTACTCTGTAGCCTTTTCTCCTCTTTTTCTTGAAAACAATTATTTTATCAGATTTTAAATGCTTTAAAACCTTAGCTCCAACTTGAGCGCCACTAATTATTGGCGAACCAAATGAAACCTTGTCTTTATTATCAACCATAAGGACCTTATCAAAAGTTACTTTTTTGCCCTCATCCTCTTTTAAACGATGAACGTATAACTTTTGATCTTTTTCTACCTTAAATTGTTTTCCCGCTATTTCAACAATTGCATACATTTTATTATGATTATATCATTCGAAAACGTCTGCAAATATAAAGTTTATATATTAACCTACAAATGTTTTTTATATTATAAAAATCATCAAAATTCAGGTAAAAACCAATAAGTGATAATTTTTGTACATTTGATGTCCAAAATTAATACTTATACATGTAAGTATTTAGTAATTTAAAAAATGAAAAAAATGAAAAAAATTCTATTATTATTTTCTGTTTTTCTACTAATATTTGGCCAAATCTTCGGTCAACAAGTAGATTTCACTGAATTTGATCTCGACAATGGGCTTCATGTTATCTTACATCAAGACAACTCAGCTCCTGTTGTAACAACCTCTATAATGTATGATGTAGGTGGGAAAGATGGTGACAGAGAAAGAACAGGTTTTGCTCACTTCTTTGAACATTTATTATTTGAGGGATCGAAAAATATTGGAAGAGGAGAATTCATGAAGATTATCCCTGCAAATGGAGGTAGTTTTAATGCAAATACATCTCAAGACAGAACATATTATTATGAAAGTTTTCCCTCTAATAAACTTGAATTAGGATTATGGCTGGAATCTGAAAGAATGCTACATCCAGTAATTGATCAAGTAGGTGTTGATACGCAGAATGAAGTGGTTAAAGAAGAAAAGAGACAAAGATATGATGCACCCTATGGAAAATTGCTAAAAGTATTAAATGAAAATTTATTCAAAGTTCATCCTTATAAAGATGAAAATATTGGAAAAATGGAACATTTAGATGCTGCTACACTAGAAGAATTTATGGCTTACCATAAAACTTATTACGGACCAAACAATGCTGTTCTAATTGTAGCAGGCGATATAGATACTGAAGAAACAATAGAACTTGTAAAAAAATATTTTGATGAAGTCCCTAGAGGTAATGAAGTAGTTAGGAATTTTCCAAAAGAAGAGCCAATAAGTGAAAATGTTAGAGCTATAGCATATGATAGAAATATACAAATCCCTATGCTCTTGTCTAGTTTTAGAACCCCTGGATTTGCCAGTAGAGATTCCTATGTTTTAGATATGATTTCAACATATTTAAGTAGTGGTAAAAGCTCTGTTTTATATAAGAAACTTGTAGATAATCAGAAACAAGCACTACAAACTCAAGTAATTAATTTAGGACAAGTAGATTACAATATATTTGCAATCCTAGCATTACCTCTTGGGGATGTATCTCTTGACACTTTATTAACCGAAATAGAAGAAGAAATTGAAAAAGTTCAAAATGAGTTGATTTCAGAAAGAAATCACCAAAAGTTGCTTAATAAATTTGAATCTCAATTTGTAAACTCAAACTCTAGTATTGCAGGAATAGCAAATTCTCTTGCTAGATATTATCTTCTTTATGGTGACGTTAATTTAATCAATAAAGAAATTGATATATATAGATCTATTTCAAGAGAAGAAATTAGAAGTGTTGCTAAAAAGTATTTAAGTCCTAATCAAAGGGTAGATATTGAATATTTACCAGGAGAATAATTATAAAAAGTATTAAAAATGAAAAGAAGAATAATTCTATTAATAACAGCATTAATAATATCAATAAGCGTTAGTGCACAGCTTGACCGATCTATACAACCTAAAGGTGGGCCAACGCCAAAAATTAAATTAGAAAAACCTCAAGAATTTAAGCTAAAAAATGGTATAAAAGTATTAGTTGTTGAAAACCATAAATTACCAAGAGTAGCTTATAGTTTAAGTATAGATAACCGTCCTATTATTGAAGGTGAAAAAGCAGGAGTAACAAGTCTACTTGGATCTATTCTAGGTAATGGTACCACAACTATCTCTAAAGATGAATTTAATGAAGAAATTGATTTTTTAGGTGCCAGTTTAAATATTGGATTTAGCGGAGGTTTTGCTAGTACATTAACTAGGAATAATGAACGTGTTGTTGAATTAATGGCAGATGCAGTTATTAATCCATTACTTTCAGAAGAAGAATTTAATAAAGAAAAGGATAAACTAATTGAATCGTTAAAAGCTGATAAAAAAAGTTTAGATGCTATTGCTGGTAGAGTTGGAGGAGCCTTGTCTTATGGGAAAAATCATGCTTATGGTGAATTTATAACTGAAGAGACGCTAAATAATATAACTTTTGAAGATGTTTTAGAATATCATAAAAAATATTTCAAACCAAATAATTCATATTTGGTGGTAATTGGAGATGTAAATTATAAAGAAATCAAATCAATGATCTCTGATAAATTTGGTGCTTGGAAAAAGGGAAAATCACACACTGATCCTATTCCATCGCTTACTCCAAATGTTAATCTAACAGAAATTAATTTTATTGACTTGCCAACGGCCACTCAATCCTCAATTTCAGTTACAAATAATGTTGATTTAAAAATGAATGATAAAGATTATCATGCAGCTCTAATTACTAATAATATCTTAGGTGGAGGTGGTGAAGGCTACCTTTTTAAAAATCTTAGAGAAGATAAAGGGTATACATACGGGGCTTACTCAAGTCTTGGATCTAGCAGATATGGTGTTTCCAGATTTACAGCTGGAGCTAAAGTAAGAAATGTAGTTACCGATAGTGCTGTAGTGGAAATCATTAAAGAAATTAATAGAATTAAAACAGAAAATGTAGATGCAGAATTACTAAAAAATGCAAAAGCAAAATATGTTGGGAATTTTATAAGAAGAATAGAAAATCCTCAGGTTGGTGCAAAATATGCTGTAGATATTAAGTTGAATGATCTCCCTAAGGATTTTTATGAAACATATTTAGAAAAAATAAATGCAGTTAGTGCAGAAGATGTAAAAAGGGTAGCAAATAAATATTTTAATTATCCTAATGGTACTAGAATCATTGTTGTTGGGAAAGGAAGTGATGTAGCTGATAATCTTACAGAAAATGTGGGTTGGCCAGTTACCTATTTTGATCATTATGCAAATCCTATTGCAAAACCTGTATTTAATAAAGCTATTCCTGATGGCTTAACAGCTAGTCAAGTAATAAATAATTATATTAATGTAGTTGGTGGTAGGGATTTGCTTGAATCTGTTAATACTCTAGTACAGAAAGCAGATGTTACAATTCCAGCTCCTTTTAAACCTCAAGCAACTATAAAACAAATGGTTCCAAATAAGTATTCAATGAAAATGGAGGCAAGCATGAATGGTCAGACAATGAAACTTGGGGGAATGTCATTTGATGGTGAAACAGGATATAATGAAGGTCCTCAAGGAAGGAATACATTAGATGAAAAAGTAATTAATGATTTAAAAGCCGTTAAAGGTATATTTCCAGAATTGTATTACTCAGAAGATGAGATAGAATTGATTAGCATTAATTCTATTGACTTTAAAGATGCATATAAAGTAAAAATTACTGAGGGTGAAAAAGTTTCATATAGATATTATAGCGTAGATTCTTCTTTATTATTAAGTGGAGAAGAACAGGATGATAACAATAACATAACTTCTCAAAATTATGGTGATTATAGAGATGTTAATGGAATTAAATTTCCATTTTATATAGATATCCCTTCACAAAAACTTGAATTAAATATTACTGAAATTCTAATTAATGAAGAATTAAAAGACTCAGATTTTTAATCTAAAGATTGCCTAGGTTTTCTGCTAGATAGTAATACCCCTAATACGATTAGCACCGTAGCCATTAGCTGGTTAAAACTAAAGAGTTCTCCATCTAATATACCCCAAAATAAGGATACTATTAACAGAGAATATGTTACAGAAGATGCAAAAACTGCAGTAGATATTTGTACCAATTTATTAAACAAGACTTTTGCAAGTGCTGTCCCAAAGGCAGATAGTATTAGCACATAGCCTATAGACTTCAAGGTAATTGGATCATACATTTGGTCAGTATTAAATCCTGAAAAATAAAAAATAATAATTGCAGGAATGAAAATTACAGAAAAGTGTCCTGCAGCAATAGTAACTGCAGGTATATCATTTAAATACTTTTTTATAATGTTTACATTAAACCCATATAGAAATGAACAAAGGATAACTAATCCAGCATACAAATAATTTTGATCAGGGTTGAGTTTTATCCCCCCATCAATCAATAAGTAAGTCCCAATAAGTCCTACAACAACTCCAATAATTTGTTTTTTTGAAGAGGCTATTTTAAATACAATTGCACCAATAATAACAGTATTAAGCGGTACCAAAGAATTTAATATAGATGCTACTGCACTATCTATTTCAGTCTCAGCAAATGCAAAAAGAAAAGCTGGGAAAAAACTTCCAAGAAATGCTGAAATAATTATCCATTTCCATTCTTTATTACTTATTAATTTTAAGGTATTCCAAGCAAAAATAAAAATAATAATAGATGAAAATATTATTCTTAATGACCCTAGCTGAGTAGGAGTTAACCCTATTAGAGCCTTTTTTATAAGAATAAATGAAGTTCCCCATATTAGTGATAAGCTAATAAGATATAGCCACTTCTTCATGTGCAATTATTTATTATAATTTTTCCAATCAAAAGACTCAATCAAATGAATAATATCCTTTTCAATATAATTAATAGCGGGTAAGATAGAATCATAATTAGGTTTAATATTAAAATAAACCAAGCCGGAAATGATGTTATTAGTGCTATCTGTTAAATAAAACTGGTAAGGGGATGCTACATCTCCAGATAAATCAAATATTCTTCCAAAAATCTTTTTTTCTTTTAAATTATAATCCTTAATCCTTACACTATTTGCCATCGTTGAATGTGTTTCAATTGTTCTTTTTAAATCCAATATATAGTCATTTAATTTTTCATTGGAATTAACATTTTTGTATTGAAAATTTATTTGTGCATTAAGCTTATTATAGTTTATAATAAAATCAATAGACTCTGGGTTAATATCAATGTCTGAAATTTCTGATAACCTAGTATTTGCCTCAAAAAAAAATGGGAAATCCTTATCATTTATTAATTTATATTGAGGCTTAGGATAGTCTAGTCTTAAATAAGCAGATTGCTTTGGAAGGAAATAATTCTCACAACCAAAAAAAACAATAAAAATTATGAATATATAATTTCTCATTAATTTAAGATTGTCAGTTTTATTTGTTTAATTCTTTTTTTATCTATTGATTCAACTGTAAAAATAAATTTCATAAAATTTATTTTGCTGTTTTTTCTGGGGAAACTCTTTGATATTTCCAATATAAAACCCGCAATTGTTTCAGCATCTCCCTTATATTGATCAAAAATATTTTTGTCTTCTCTTATAATTCGACAAAAATCATGCAAGCTAGTTTTTCCATCAAAAATATAATTTTGATCGTCAATCCTTGAATACAATAAATTATCATCATCAAACTCATCAGATATATCTCCTACAATCTCTTCAATAACATCTTCTAAGGTAACTAAACCAGAAGTTCCTCCATATTCACCTACAACAATAGCTAAATGAACTTTTTTCTCTTGAAATTCTAACATTAGGTCATCTAATTTTTTGTTTTCTGGTATGAATAAGGGCTTCCTCAGTAATTTCTTCCATTGAAAGTCTTTTTTATCTAAAAATGGCAATAATTCCTTGATGTGCAAAACGCCGATAATCTTATCTAAATTTTCATCATAAACTGGAATCCTTGAATGATTAGTCCTTGTGATTGATTTGAGAACTTCTTCTGATTTAAGCTTACTATCAAGTGCAAAAATATCTATTCTTGGGCGCATAATTTCACTAGTATCAATGTTACCAAAATTCACTATTCCCTTTAATAGTTTTTGTTCCTGTTTAGTGGTATCCTCAGGTCTTGTCAAATCTAGAGCATGTGATATCTGATCAATACTAATATTTGAATTTTGTATAGCTAACTTATTCTTAATATAGTTTGAAAATTTTTGCATTGGTAAACTAATAGGAGAAAAGATTATATCTAAAATACTTAATGGGTATGCAATTATCCTTGAAAAACTAATATTATTACGTGATGCATAAATTTTGGGTAAAATCTCACCAAAAAGTAATATTAAAAAAGTAGCCACAACAATTTCTATGAAGAATTTTATCAATGGAGAGCCAATTGCACTAAATAATACTTCTCCTAGTTTAGTAAACAGAATAACTATAGCGATATTTATTAAATTATTTGCTACTAAAATTGTCGCTAAAAGCTTATTTGGTTTTTCTAATAAATTTGTTATTATCTTAAAAGATTTAAGATCAGATTTTGATTCAATTTCAGTTTTAGATAATGAAAATAATGCCACTTCTGATCCAGAAATAAATCCAGATAATATTAATAGGATAACCAATAAAATAATATCAAAGTTAAATTGGTAGTTTATACCTAAATAATAAAGTAATTCTGTAAATAATATATTCAACTAATTAAAAGTTATATACAAACTAGAAAGGCAAATCATCACTTGAAGTAGTATCTTCTGAGCCTGAGGCATCTGCATCTTGGTTATTACTTGGGGTATCTGAATTCATTTCACCCTGAGAATCTTGTTTATTAGATAAGAAAGTGAATTCAGTGCAATTGATTTCAGTTGAGTATCTATCCAAGCCCTTATCATCCTGCCATTTTCTTGTTTTTATTCTGCCTTCAATGTATACTTTATCGCCTTTTGACAAGTATTTTTCACATATTTCAGCAGCCTTATTTCTTAGAACAACATTATGCCATTCAGTATTTGAAACTCTCTCATTAGTTTGCCTATTTAAATACGTTTCATTTGTAGCAAGTGGAAATCTGCCTACACAACCACCATCCTCAAATCGATGAATTTTAACATCATCTCCAAGATGCCCAATAAGCATAACTTTATTTAATGTTCCTGACATGTTTTTTTTGTCTAATTTAAATAAATATATTATTTATAACTAACTGTTTTTAAAAATGTTTGTAATTAAATTTATCTAAGAATTTTTCTATAAGTCTGGGTACTGGATATTTATCCACATCTGAAAATTTGATTAAATTATTATTAGGGCCTTGAACAGGCAAAATCCAAAATTTTGCATGTATAGTTTTATGTGATAATTTATGTATTATTGGGCTAGTATTAAATAATGTAATATCTGAATTAGAAATTGAGGCTATGTTTTTGAATATCTCATTAGATAACACTTGTGTTTTATTTAATTCTTTTTTTGATTCAATCATTGGAAACTGAAATAAATTTTTCCAAATTCCATTCTCAATTTTATTCATACAAATCATATGATCAGAATCAATAAATATTAAATAATTAAAATGGAGGATTTTAGGGGCATTTTTTTTTAATCTAACTGGAAAGTAATTTATTTTTTTCGTTTTTCTTGCAATACAGTCCTTTGCCAGCATACAGTTATCACATAAAGGCAGCTTTGGTCTACATATAAGAGATCCAAAATCCATTATTCCTTGATTATAATCGCCGCAAGATTTTTTAGGAATTAACTTTTGAGCATACTCCATATAAAACTTTTTGCCTAAATGATTATTAACGGGCACATCTATTCCATAAAATCTAGCAATTACTCTATATACATTACCATCTAAAACAGCCCTCCTCTCATTAAAACATATTGATGAAATAGCAGCTGCAGTATATTCTCCAATGCCTTTTAGTTTTATCAATTCTATATATGTCCTTGGAAATTTGCCATTGCACTCAGCAACTATAAATTTAGCTGTCTTTAATAAATTCCTAGCCCTAGAGTAATACCCTAATCCCTGCCATAATATTAGAATATCATTTTCATTAGCTTTTGATAAAGAATTAATTGTAGGATATTTTTTAATAAATTTTAGATAATAAGGCAGGCCCTGAGTAATTCTAGTTTGTTGTAGTATTATTTCAGAAAGCCAGACTGAATAAGGGTCATTACTAGTCCTCCATGGAAGATTTCTCTTATTTATCAAATACCAATTTAAAATAGCACGAGCAAAATTCATATCTATAAATATGTTATCTAAAATAGATGGTTAAGAAAAAAATTAAAGTATTCATGTTTTAAATATTGAAATTAAAATACATATATTTGCGCCATTGCTGAAATTAATTAGTAATAAATAAAAATATATAATCTATGACTAAGGCTGATATTGTATCTAATATTTCCAAAAATTTAGGAATTGAAAAAATAGATGTTCAACTTACAGTTGAATCAGTAATGAAAGAAATAATAAGTTCACTTGAAAATGGTGAAAATGTTTATTTAAGAGGCTTTGGAAGTTTTATTGTAAAAAAGAGAGCAGAAAAAAAGGGTAGAAATATAAAGAATAATACTACCATTAAAATTCCTGCACATAATATTCCAGCATTTAAACCCTCTAAATTTTTTGTAAAAGGAGTTAAAGAAAAAGTCAAGATTGATTAAAAGTATTGAAATATGCCGAGTGGTAAAAAACGCAAAAGACATAAAGTAGCTACACATAAACGAAAAAAGAGACGTAGAGCTAATCGTCACAAGAAAAAAGAGTAATATATTTTATATTTAGTCAAAACTAATTACATTCAACCAAGTTCTTTGAAATTAAATTCATTTAAGAGTTGCAATAATAGCGTTTGCAATTAATGAATTTTTTGAATTGAATAATTATTAATAATCAGTTAATTATAACTGTAAAAAATTGAAAAAATGAATAAAGAATTAATAATTCGTTCTGGTTCAAATAATATTGATTTTGCCTTATTAAAAGATGGGAAACTAATTGAATTCCAAAAAGATGATGAAAATTTTAATTTTTCTGTAGGAGATATTTTTTTAGCTAAAGTAAGAAAAACAATGCCTGCGTTAAATGCAGGATTTGTTAATGTTGGATACAAGAAAGATGGATTTCTACATTATCATGATCTAGGTCCAAAACTTCCAACACTACTAAAATTTATTAAAAGTATATGCTCTGGAAAATTAAAGGACTATTCTCTAAAAAAGTTTTCATTCGAAAAGGATATAGAAAAAAATGGATTAATGTCAGATGTATTAAAACCAAATCAAAGTCTACTTGTTCAAATAGTAAAAGAACCTATTTCAACTAAAGGACCTAGGATAACATCAGAATTATCTATAGCTGGGAGATACCTAGTATTAGTACCATTTTCAAATCGTATATCAATCTCACAAAAAATTGAAGATGATAAAGAAAAAGATCGATTAAAAAGGCTTGTAAGGAGTATTGCTCCAAAAGGATTTGGTGTAATAATACGTACAGTAGCAAATGGCAAAAAGGTTGCTGAACTAGACAAAGATTTACGAAACTTATTTAGTAGATGGATAGCAATGTGCAGAAAATTGCAAGGAGCAAATCAACCAAGTAAAGTAATGAATGAAATGAATAAATCATCAAAAATCCTACGAGATGTATTTGATGAGACATTCACATCAATTACTGTAGATGATGAAGCACTTCACATACAAATAAAAGATTATGTGCAAAAAATTGCTCCAAAAAAAGAATCTATTGTTAAATTTTATAAATCAGATCTTCCAATTTTTGAAAAATTTGGAATAGAAAGACAAATAAAAACTTCATTTGGGAAAACCGTGTCAATGACTAAAGGATCATATCTAGTTATTGAACATACTGAAGCACTTCATGTGATTGATGTTAATAGTGGAAATAGAAAATCAACAGCAAAAAATCAAGAAGAATCAGCATTAGAGGTCAATTTACTAGCAGCTACAGAGATAGCAAGGCAATTAAGACTACGTGATATGGGAGGAATTATCGTTGTTGATTTTATAGATCAAAATAAAGCCGAAAATAGAAAAAAACTATTTAGTCATTTGAAAACAGAGATGGCAGAAGATAGGGCTAAACATAAGATACTTCCACCAAGTAAATTTGGATTAATACAAATTACTAGGCAGAGAGTCAGACCTGAAATGAAAATTAAAACTAGAGAAGAAAATCCTAGCAACAATAAAAATGAAGTAGAAGCGCCAATTATTTTAGTAAGGAAAATATCTGAAGAACTAGAGCATCTATATAAAAAGGGATATAAAAAGTTTAATTTAAATACGCATCCCTTTATTGCAGCATATCTAGAAAGAGGATATCCATCAATTAGACTAAAGTGGTACTTTAAATACCAAAAATGGGTAAAAATAATTCCAAGAGATGCATATAAATATCTAGAATATCACTTTACTCAAGAAAATGGTAAAATAATTAAATTATAATAAAAAAAGTCCTGTTATTTACAGGACTTTTTTTTTAAGTAAACTCTATACTTTAAATTATTTATAAATTAATAGTATAGAGTTATTCTTCTATTAAAATCTAAATTTTACTGATATTGGACAATGATCGCTATGATAAATATTATCTAAAATTTCAGCCTCTACTAGATTTTCCCTTAAAATATCAGATACCATAATATAATCTATTCTCCAGCCCTTATTATTGGCCCTTGAATTCGCTCTATAACTCCACCAACTATATCTATTTGGCGAATCTGAGAAAACCCTAAATGAGTCAATAAATCCTGAATCTATAAAGCCTTGCAACCACATTCTTTCGACTGGTAAAAATCCTGATACATTCTTATTTCTAATCGGATCATGAATATCGATTGGCTTATGACATATATTGTAGTCACCTGCAATAATTAAATTATTAGTTCTTGATTTAAGTTTATTAATGTAATCATGAAACATATCCATATATTCAAGTTTATGCTGCAATCTAGCAATATTAGTCCCGGATGGTAAATACAAACTCATAACAGAAAAATTATTAAAATCTAATCTTAGATTTCTTCCCTCATAGTCCATGGATTCTATTCCAGTTCCATACTCAACATGAATTGGTTTTATTTTAGATAAAATAGCAACTCCACTATATCCTTTTTTCTGAGCACTAAACCAATAGTTATATATATACCCTGCCTTGTTGAATAGATCTAAATCCAATTGACTCTTGAGGGCCTTAATCTCTTGTAGACATATAATATCAGGATTCTCTCTAACAAGCCAGTCAATAAAACCTTTATTAATTGCTGCTCTAATCCCATTTACATTATATGATATTATTTTCATTTTACTAAAATATGTAATGAACTAATAAATTTCCATAATCATAGAAATTATTTTTTATAAAATATTTTGGGTTATTTTTAGTTTAATCTAATGTATGAAACCTCTAATACTCACTATTTTATTCCTTACTATCAGTAATCTGTATAGTAATGAATTATATTTTAGATATTCTCACTATAATAAGATCAGCAATGATTCATTGGAATTAGAGTATGAAAAAAACCAGTATCCAAAATTTTTGACTAAGGAATATTTTTATTTAGATAAAAAAAATATTGTATCAAATAATGATAATATTAATAAACTATATAAGATTTCTAGCTCTAATATTCAAGAAAAACAGATGTTGTTTGATGGACTAGAGAGTTCAGGGAGCATATCTAGAGGATTTAATATAGGAAATAATCAAAACTCTGTTTTAAACAGTGAATTAGACTTACAGATATCTGGAAAATTAAGTGAAAAAATATACCTAAAAGCATCTATTCAAGATGCCAATATACCACTTCAGGATAATGGATATTCTCAAAGATTAGATGAATTTGATCAAATATTTATAGAATTAATAAGTGATGATTGGCGAATAAGAGCTGGAGATATTGATTTAAAAAATAGTAATTCATATTTTGGAAAATTTGAAAAAAGAATACAAGGGCTAAATTTCAGTGTAAGCCCTAGTAACAAAATTAATATCTATGGATCTGGAGCTATAGTTAAAGGTCAATTTAAGACAAGTAGTTTTCAAGGTCAAAATGGAAATCAAGGACCATACAAATTAGTCGGATCAAGAGGTGAGCTTTATGTTTTAGTTGTTTCAGGAAGTGAAACAGTATATATTAATGGAAGTAAATTAGAAAGAGGAATTGATAAAGATTATACGATTAATTATAATGCTGGAGAGATAATATTTAATACTACTTTACCAATTACTGCTGATACGAGAATTAATGTAAACTATCAAGTAAGTGAAAGAAATTATTCAAGATTTGTAGCATTTTCAGGAGTAGAATTAAACAGGGATAAAATCAATTTAAATATATCTTTTTATAATGAAAATGATCTAAAGAACCAATCTATACAACAAAATTTATCTGATGAACAAATTTCTATTTTAAGTCAAGCAGGAGATGACAGCTCCTTAATGAATGCTCCATCTGCATACCAGGAAACATATAGTGAAAATAGAATACTATATAAAAAAGAAATTATTGGCAGTCAAGAAGTTTATGTCTATTCAAACGATCCTAATGAAGAATTGTACTCTGTCAGATTTACAAATGTCGGCAGCAATTTAGGGGATTATGTGCTACTGACAAATAATGCCATTGATAACATATTTGAATATATAGCACCAATAAATGGAATAAAACAAGGAGATCATAATCCAGTAATAAAACTTGTCGCGCCAGAAAAATTACAAATAGCTATAATTAATGGAGATTACATTCCGAATGAAAAAACTAATATCAAATTTGAAATTGCTGCTAGTAAAAATGACAAGAACTTGTTCTCAACTAATGATGACAATAATAATAATGGAATAGCAACTAAAATATCAACATCAAATCAACTTATAAAAAATAAATTATGGGAAATATATGCTAAAGCCAATTTAGATTATATCGA
>CAZBCJ010000022.1:0-1519 GCA_964490545.1 uncultured Flavobacteriaceae bacterium
AAATGAAATTAAATTTGTTCGTTCTTTAAAGATAAAAAAGAATAGAATAAAGTCTAATCAGTTTATAGTAGAAGGAGAAAAAATAGTCGATGAATTAATAGATTCTTCACTAGAATTAGTAAAAGTTTATTCTACTTCATCAAAATATGAGTCCTTAGATAAGCTATATGCTAGTATTTCAAAAACTAATTTGTTGCAGATAAGTAATTTAAAAACCCCTAATAAAGTTGTAGCCATTTTTAGGATTCCAAAGCCTAATAAAATAGATTTTACTTCCCAAATTGTTGCTCTGGATAATATTAGTGATCCAGGTAATTTGGGGACAATAATCAGACTTTGTGATTGGTTTGGTATTAAAGATTTGCTTTGTAACACAAAAACAGTTGATTGCTATAATCCTAAGGTTATCCAAGCTTCAATGGGGTCAATTTCTAGGGTCAACATTACTTATTTAGATTTTAAGGAGCTACTGAGCGAAAAAAAATTAAATGTAGTTGCTGCTGATCTAGAAGGAGAGCCAATGAATAAATTCCCTTTTCATAAGAATCAAATAGTAGTTTTTGGAAAGGAATCTTTAGGTTTAAGCCCGGAAATTAAAAAAATAATAAAAAATAGAGTTACCATTCCCAGATATAATTCTAATTATGATATTGAGAGCATAAATGTGGCAAATTCAGTAGCAATAATTTTATCTGAATTAAAAAATAGATCTACTGGAAGGTAAAGTTCACAACAATTCCACTTGTTTTCATAAATTCTATATTACTTGTCCAAGGGCTAAGTGGATCTTCATCTACAACTAATTCATCACTTATTGCAAAAATCCCTCTAATAGAAGGGCTGAACTTAAACCATTCTAGGTAAAAGTCAATTCCAAATCCTAATTCATAAAAGAAAACATTTTTCTTTGTTCTAAATTGGCCAAGCAAATTATCATCTAAACTCTTTTCTTTACTTGATAGATTTATAGCCGTTGAAACGCCTCCAGTTATATATGGCTTGATATTATTAACCCTTTTAGTTGATATTTTAAGTAGTAAGGGAAAATGTATATAGGTTGATTTAAGATCTCTTTGATGTTGCGTCTGATTAAATTCTGTTTCACTAAAATATGAAGGATCGTAAATAAGACTCCTTTTAGACATAACAAGCCCGGGTTCAAGTCTGATATCTAAATAATCATTAATTCTTAGGTTGCCAATCAGTCCAACATTGAACCCAAAACTCTTCTGGGTTTGAATATCTTCTAAATTAACCTTATAATCAAAATTAAAGTCATAGTTATTCATACCTAGAAAGTAACCCCAACTTATGGTAGGTTTGTCAAAATTCTCATTATTAAGAATCTTTTTCTTAGTAAATAACTGGGAATATCCAATGTTTACTGAGAGAATAAAAATCAATGTTAATAAGAGTTTTTTCATACTATTTCTTATTTGCCACATATATTGTGTTAGCTCCAAGGGTTTGGGGTCTGTTTTCAATATTTATAAACCCTATTTTATCTAAAATATTGTTA
>CAZBCJ010000022.1:1619-15331 GCA_964490545.1 uncultured Flavobacteriaceae bacterium
TACTACAATGAATATAATAATTGCGGGATCTGGAGAGGTCGGATCTCATTTAGCAAAGTTATTATCATACGAATCTCAAGAAATTACATTAATTGATTCTAATAAGGATAATTTATCTTTTCCAAACTCACATTTAGATATTAAAGTAATTCATGGAGATTGCTCTTCAGTATCAATTTTAAAGGATGCAGAAGTGTCTTCTGCTGATTTGTTTATAGCCGTAACTGAGATGCAATCAGTTAATTTAACTTCATGTTTTCTTGCTAAACAATTAGGTGCTAAGAAGACTATTGCTAGAATATCTAATACAGAGTTTATTGAGAAAAATGGGGTTGATATTAGTGTGCTTGGAATAGAAGAATTAATTTCTCCAGAATCATTAGCTTCAGATGAAATCAAACTAGTAATTAGTCAATCGGTATTTAATGATGCATTTGAGTTTGAAGACGGGGCTTTATTGACATTAGGACTGAAAGTACATGAATCGGCTCCTTTAGTTGGAAAATCTGTTGTAGAAGCAGCAGGTATTTTACCTGAAATGCACTTTTTCCCAATAGCAATAAAAAGGGAAAATGAAACAATTATTCCTAGAGGTGATACAATCTTTAAGGCTGCGGATCACATAGTATTCATGACAACTCCTGGAGGTGATGAAGAGTTAATTAAATTATCTGGAAAAGATAATCATGAGATTAATAATATAATGATTCTTGGAGGAGGCAAAATTGGAAGAAAGGTGGCAAAGGATCTAAGTGAGAATGATCTTAATGTAAAATTAGTTGAATCAAATAAAGAAAAAGCTCAAGAATTAGCTGATGAATTAGCTGATTGTTTAGTAATATTAGGAGACGGAACTAATGTTGAATTATTAGAAGATGAAGGTATAGATCAAATGGATGCATTTATTTCAGTTACTGGTGACTCTGAGACTAATATAATGTCATGTTTAATGGCTAAATCTAAAGGAATTACTAAAACTATAGCATTAGTTGAGAATATTGATTATTACAAGCTTTCACAAATAAGTGGGATAGATACACTAATAAATAAAAAATTACTAGCTGCAAATACTATATCAAAATATGTAAGAAGAGGTGAAGTAGTAGCTATTTCACAATTAAGTACTATGAATGCGGAATTGTTAGAGTTTGTCGTAAGAAAAGACTCTAAAATATGTGACAAAGAAATTAGGGAATTAGATTTTCCAAGATCTGCAATTATAAGTGGAGTTATAAGAGATGGTAAGGGACATATCGTCTTGGGAGATTTTAAACTGCTTGAAAACGACAGAGTAGTGGTTTGTTTCCTTATGGATTCTATTAAGAAAGTAGAAAAGTTTTTCTAATGAAAATCAATCATAAAATCATATCATATTTTATAGGTTTTTTACTGCTTTTCAATGGTGGATTTATGTTTGTATCTTCTATTGTGAGCTACTACTATAAGGATGGTATTACCAATGATATGATCTATTCTGGCATAATAGTTACTCTAATTGGAGGGTTACTATTATTTCTAAATAGAAATCATGATAAACAACTAAATAAAAGAGAAGGGTATCTTGTTGTTGTTTTAGGGTGGTTGGCAATGATTTTTACAGGCACACTCCCGTACTTACTGACAGGAACTATAGATGGATTTTCTAATATAGTATTTGAAACAACTTCAGGTTTTACAACCACTGGAGCAACAATTTTAAATGATGTTGAGGCTATGCCGGAGGGAATTCTATTTTGGAGGAGTATAACGCACTGGTTAGGTGGCATGGGAATAATAGTTTTTGCTATTGCAATATTGCCTTTACTTGGAATAGGTGGTATGCAGATTTTCAGCGCTGAATCTCCAGGGATGAATACTGACAAATTACATCCAAGAATTACAGATACAGCTAAGAGATTATGGTTAATTTATTTGTTATTTACTATAGTAGAGACCTTTCTTTTAACCTTCGCAGGTATGTCTTTTTTTGATGCTATTAATCATTCTATGAGTAATATCGCATCTGGAGGTTTTTCTACAAAAAACGAAAGTCTTGGTTTTTGGAATGATCAGCCTCTGATTCAATACATTGTAATATTCTTTATGTTTATAGCTGGAACTAATTTTGTTCTTAGTTATTTTGGATTTAAGGGAAAGTTCAGAAAAATAATTAAAAACGATGAATTTAAAATTTATAGCCTCTTTATTGCAGTATTTACTCTTATAGTTGCATCAGTAATTTATTTAAATACTGATTTTCTTTCAGAACTAACTGATGGTTTTACTAGAATAGAAGAAGTCTTTAGGCATGCACTCTTTCAAGTAGTATCTATAATTACAACAACTGGTTTTACAACAGCAGATTACACCGCCTGGGGTCCAATTCTTTTACTAATTTTCTTTGGATTAATGTTTGTAGGAGGTTCTACTGGAAGTACAGCAGGTGGATTTAAGGTTATGAGACACTTATTAATAATTAAGAACGGCCTGTTACAATTTAAAAGGATATTACATCCAAATGCAATTCTACCTATAAGATATAATGAGAAATCTGTTTCAAGTGAAATTATGTATAATATACTAGGCTTTTTTATTGTATATATGTTGTCCTTTATTGCAGGTGCATTAGTTTTCTCAATACTTGGTTTAGATTTTGAATCTTCACTTGGGGTTTCTGCATCTAGTTTAGGTAATGTAGGTCCTTCTATTGGAGATTTTGGACCATCTTCTAATTTTTATAATTTACCATTTTTAGCTAAATGGTGGTCATCTTTCTTAATGTTATTAGGAAGGTTAGAGCTATATACGGTTCTAATTATTATTACCCCTTATTTCTGGAGAAATATATAAGATTAATTTATAGTATTTTTTATTCTTGAAACAGCTTCAATTAGTTTTTCTTTAGAAGCAGCATAGGATATTCTAATACAGTTAGGGTCACCAAAAGCATCACCTGTTACAGTGGCAACCAAAGCCTTTTCTAGTAAAAACATAGACATATCAGAAGCGTTATTAATAGTTGTTCCATCAATTGTTTTACCAAAGTAATGAGATACATCTGGAAACACATAAAATGCCCCTTCAGGTTTATTACATGTAAATCCATTTATCTGATCTAGCAAACCTAAAATAAGGTCTCTTCTTTCTTTAAATTCATCAACCATGTAATGAATTTTTGAAGGATTCTCTTGTAAAGCAGTTATTACTGCTCTTTGTGCAATACAATTTGCTCCACTTGTAACTTGCCCTTGCATTTTATTACAGGCCCTAGCGACCCACGTAGGACCACCAATATAGCCAATCCTCCAACCGGTCATTGCAAAGGCTTTAGAGACCCCATTTACAGTAATTGTTCTATCATACATACCATCAAATACTGCAATGCTTGAATGTCCACCAGAGAAATTGATGTGTTCATATATTTCATCAGATACAACATAAATTTCGGGGTGTTTTAAAAGTACATCAGAAATTTCCTTAAGTTCAGATTTACTATATACTGACCCACTTGGATTACAAGGTGAGCTAAACCAAAGCATTTTAGTTTTACTTGTTATATTTTTTTCTAAATCTTCACCACTGATTTTAAAATCGGAAGATATATTTGTTTTTATTTCAACAGGAACACCTCCATTTAATTTAATAATATCTCTATAGCTAACCCAGTATGGACATGGAAGAATTACCTCATCTCCGGGATTAATAAGTGAAGCAGCAATGTTAGATAGAGATTGTTTTGCACCAGTTGAGACAACTATTTGGGATAAATTGTAGTTTAATTTATTATCTCTTTTAAATTTATTAATAATGGCTTTTTTTAATTCAATGTACCCATCAACTGGGGTATATGAATTATAGTTATCCTGGATTGCTTTTATAGCTGCTTCTTTTACAAAATCAGGAGTATTAAAATCAGGCTCACCTAAACTAAGTCCTATAACATCTTTCCCTTGAGATTGTAATTCTCTTGCTTTAGCAGCCATTGCAAGTGTCTGTGATACAGCCAAATTATTAATTCTATCAGATAGAAGTTCTTTCATTTTTTCAATTCTTATAAGGCTGGTTTTACTCCCATTAAACGTAAGTATTTAAAATGAGCAATAATAGCGTCTTTTGTAGTTTTAAACTCGTTATAAGGAAGATTAAACTCCTTTGCTGTTTTTTTTACAATTTCTGCTATTTTATTATAGTGAATATGAGATATATTTGGAAATATATGATGTTCAACCTGGTGGTTTAACCCGCCAGTGAACCAATTGACTAATTTATTATTACAAGCAAAATTAACTGTTGTTTTTAATTGATGAATAGCCCAGGTATTTTTTATATTCCCTTTAGAATCTGGGACAGGCATATCAGCTTCATCCATTATATGAGCTAACTGAAACACCAAGCTTAGTATTAAGCCTGCAGTATAATGCATTACAATAAAGGAAATCAGAACTTTCCACCAGACTATTTTAAAGACAAGAGTTGGAATAAAAATCCAGAATAAAAAATATAAAATTTTGGATATTATTAATTTAGTCCAGTTTACAAATGGATTTGGAAATTTTCCATGTGATAATTTTCTTTTCATATATCTTTTCATTTGAAGAAAATCTACAATTATTGCCCAATTTATTGTTAACAATCCATACAATAGAACAGAGTAATAATGCTGAAATTTATGATACCATCTCCACTTAGAATGTTTTGAAAATCGTATAATTCTTCCAGCTTCTAGGTCTTCATCATGACCATGAATATTAGTATATGTATGATGCAATACATTATGCTGAACTTGCCAATTATATCGATTACCTGCCAACAAGTATATACTTCCTCCCATTAGCCTGTTTATCCATTTTTTATTAGAGAAAGATTCGTGATTACCATCGTGCATAACATTCATACCAACTCCAGCTAAACCTACCCCCATAATGACTGAAAATAATATTTGCAACCATCCTGGCATTGTAAAAATTGATATTATAACATAAGGAGCTATTAGTAGGCTGAACATTACAAACGTCTTTAGCCATAATTTCCAATTGCCATTTTTTTTAATCTTATTTTCTTTGAAATAATTATTAACTCTTTTGTTTAGAGTTCTAAAAAAATCAGAAGAATTTTTTCTATCAAAAAGTATGGTTTTGGGATTCATTTATTTAGGAATTAGTTAAATTCAAATATATTTATAAATGTAATTTCTTTATCTTTCATTTTGAAACAATTGTGGACAAAAACCTATTTTTGTTGAAACATTATTTAATGAAATTAATCCAGAAATATTTTAGCGATTTATCTAAGGATCAATTAATTCAATTTGAAAAATTAGAATCATTATATAAATACTGGAATTCTAAAATTAATGTTATTTCCAGAAAAGATATTAGCAGTTTATACTTAAGGCATGTTTTGCATTCATTAGCTATTGCAAAATTTATTCAATTTACTAGTGGTACACATATTATTGATGTTGGAACTGGTGGAGGTTTCCCTGGTATTCCACTAGCAATTTTATTTCCTGATGCTAAATTTCATTTAGTTGATAGTACTGAAAAAAAAGTTGGAGTAGTGGATGCAGTTTCAAAGGAATTAAGCTTAAAAAATGTAACTACTCAGTGTAAAAGGGTAGAGGATATGGATGATAAATTTGATTTTATCTTAGCAAGAGCTGTAGCAGATATGTCAACAATCCTTAAATGGACTGAAAATAATATTAGTGCTAATTCAAATAATGTAGTTCCAAATGGAATAATTGCACTAAAGGGTGGAGATCTTGACAAGGAACTCTCTAGAATTGAAAATAAAAAAATAGTGGCCATCAAGGATTATTTTGATGACCACTATTTTATAAATAAAAAATTAGTCTACGTACCAGTAAAGTGAACAGAAAATTACTGAATTAGTAATTTAAAAGTTCTCACACCTGTAGTCCCCTCAACATTAATAATATAGATTGAAGCTCCTAAATCTCCTAGGTTAGATGTATGTACGTTACTATTTATATTTTCTTCAAACACTTTTTGACCTAAGATGTTAAATACTTGAATCTTTCTTAAAGTCTCATCCGATGTCATTTGTAAAGTCTTAGAACTTATATTATAGAAATATTCAAAGTTATTTATCTCATTATCACCAATTCCCAAGGTTCCTTCAATTTTAAATGAATCCATTTGTAAAACAAACATATCATCAGATTCATAATGAATTGCAATTCGAAGTGAGTCGTAGCCTTCCCATGAGCTTAAATCAAATTGGTACTGAGTCCATTCAGTAGGCGCTTCTATATAAGGAGATTGAGAAAGCTCTATAAAGGTAGCTATGTCTGGGTTAGATGTATTAACATCATTTACATAAATTGAGAATCTTTCTAGACCCCATGCGTCTGTAATAGATTTTGCCCAAAAAGTTAATTGAGGAGATGTCACACCTTGCATGCTAAACTCTGGACTTATCATCCAATCATTGTTTGGAGCTGAAGCTGCTACTGCAGAAAAGAAATATAATCCTTGATTTCCTTCATATGTTAACCAATCCTCAGGCTGTGTACTAGTGCTGCCAGTATTACTAGCTAATGCATCATTATATATTATTCCGGTTCCTACGTATGATTCATTAGTAAATTCAACATCGTTAGCACCATAAGTTGCCCCACCATCAAGGTCTTCCATTAACCAATCACCAATATTACTAAAGGCAAATTCAGTATGACATTCAAAATTATCTCTCCAAACTATTGGGAGAGAGTAATCATCAGGACAATCCCCTCCAGCAATACTAGTAAAACTAGTTGAGGCGGCATCATTACTATTGTTCTCATCACTTGACAATGATGTGCTGGCTACAATTTCATAATCTCCAGGAGTTGAAAAATCATATGTAGCGTAAAAAGTGAACTGAGAAGTTTCATTAAATGCTATAGATCCAGTAAAACTTTCTGTTACAGTATTTCCACCATTAACTTGATAGGAAACATCAAAATTTGATACAGTATTTTCACCTAAATTTTCTAATGTAATGACAATATTTTCGTTATCAGAGTAAACTCCATTACCTGATGGAGAATCAATACTTGCTACAGTAACATCATAATCAAGATATGAAACGGGAACCTTATAGCCATTAATAATCTCATCACCGCCTGTAACAAATGCAGCAACTTCTATTTCAGCTAGATCAACAGGCACATCATTATACATCTCTGGAAGCGTATAAGTGTAGGTTCTATCAATAAAACTACCTGTTGAAGTTGTAGTAATTGCATCTCCACTAATTCCATCAACCATATCTACTAATCTATCCATGTGTCTGTAAGCATATTCACCATTAGCCGTATGCGCATAATTAGAATTTGATGGAGTTGAAACTACATAGCTTGGATTAAAATCATTTGCTCCCAATTGTGGGCCAACAGTTTCATCTTGCATTATTACAACATGTAAATAGTTAGTCGATTCAGGGCTGCTTGCCGTATAGTATGCCTCTACATGAATTGTTAGCACATTACCAGCTAATTCTGCTTCGAGACCAACATTAACATAAGCACTCTCTTGTAAAACTTGAGATATTGCAGATGACCAATAACCTCTACTCATTGCAGTTCCACCAGTCATTGAATAATTAGAAAAAACTTGACGATTAACTGAAGCTGAAGGCTGACCATTAGCCGCACCCATAGTTCCAAGTTGATTTGCAAGTGTATTATTAAAATCATGACCACCACCAGGATCACAGTCCCATGCATATCCTCCTTCATGAAATTTAATTACAAAAACATCATCTGGGTTTTGGTCAACAATTTGATTTAGAATGGCATGACCATCCGGACAATAGGGGCAATGAATTCCAGTTGATTCCTCAACAATTGCATTTTTGTTTTCAGGCGATGTTGAAACGATTGTTTGCGCTGAAATATATCCTATAGATGATAATAAAAAGGTAAAAAGTAAAATGTATTGTTTTTTCATAGAGTCTGCTTTTTTTCAAATATAAGGAGTTTTGTTTATTTTTGTTTTATATATTAAAACATATACCTATGATTAATTCCAGAATATTTCTTTTTATAACACTTTTTTTAACGAATATGTTTGTTTATTCACAGAATGAATATGCCTTTTCATTAGAAACAATTGATGGAGTTGAAATAGAAGATAATGAAGTCTTTGAATTTTCAGACATTACTTATGATGAGGCATCGATGGGTTTTTATGTAAGAAATGATTCATCTGAAGACATTAATGTAAAAGTTGAGGTTACTAGTATGTCTGGAACAGACGGAAGTTTAATGGAACTGTGTTTTGGAAACTGCTATAATGGTATAGCTTTAAATCAATCTTACCCATCCAATTCTTTTGTAACTATTGCACCAAATGATACTCAAGCATCATCTGGCGATCACTTTTTTAATGAAGATCCTGGTGATGGAAGTACACCGGTAGAATATACCTTTAGGTTTTATATGGTTGATGGTGATGGAAATGAAGTTGTTTCACAAGCAGAGTTAATAACTGAAGTTTATGTGGGATATTATTATTCTTCTACTTTGAGTGTTGATGATTTTGATCAAATTAATGCTACACTTTCTCATTCCAATGGTATATTAAAAATACACTCTGAAAGACAATATCAACTAAATATATATGATATAAGAGGTTCCTTAATTATAGAAAAAAATATTCAAATAGGAGACAACTATATTAATTCATCAATTATACCAAATCATATGTATCTGCTGAATTTTATAGAGGAAAATGGCACTTCAATATTCAAGAAAATTATATTGAATTAAAAAGAACGACTAAGGCTTAGATTGAATCCGTTACTCTCTGGAACATATCTACACACCCCACCAACACATATATGCTGACCTTTTTGTCTTCCGTAGTTAAGACTTACTCTAGTACTATTTTTTGAATAACTACCACCTAGGTTGTAGTAATGTATTTTGTCAGATCTTCCGTAATTCCATCCATCTGAAACAAAAACATCTATCGATGATGAGATTCCATATTCATAAAGAAATCCTAGCCAGTTTTTCCTATCGTTTTTAGTCCACAAATGTTGAAGTACCCCTCTAGAAGATTTTCCATTTGCATGAAGATAACTTACATCAATAACTCCAACTTTTGCTTTGATATCTTCTCTAACTCCAAGGGGACCACCCAATACAATACCCTGGTCTATAATTACATCTAAAAAGGTAATTGCTGTTCTTAATTTAGAATTCCATCTATTTTTTATTTCCAAGTTAAAATCTCTATAATATCTATCTCCATTTCCAATAAATTTCACATCGTACGAATTATCTTGATTAAATGTAGATTCTATGCTGCTCCAGTATGAAAAATTAAAAGCAATTTTTGTCTTATATTTTCCCAGGAAATCATCTTTATTAAAAGTGTAATAAAAATCATTTTGAAAACCTACTTCACCTGATCTTTTTTCAGAGTCATTCATTACTAATCTAGGCTGTGAATTGTATATATAAACATTTGTCAATAGATATTCCTGCTGTTTAGTAAGAGCAGGGGTAAAGCTCAATGTTTTTTGATTGTAAATATTGCCTTCTGCTAGTCTATCACTATAGAAATTAAAATTTTCTAGACGTCTAAATGTTGTGTTTATTCCAATTCCTTTTTTTGAATATCCAAAATCAATCTGCAAGGCAGTTCCGTCATATTGTCTATTAGATACTACGACATTTTCATTAGCAATTACATCAGGATCTTTAATTGCACCTTCTATATTAAGAGAAAAGTCACCTGCATACATATTCACTCTACCACCATAGGCTGAAACATTTGACGGAATATAAGCATTAGATCCATCTTGTTGATACCTGTTTACAAGACTAGTACCAATTGACAAATCAATTTCTTTTAGATTAAGTATTTGATTTAAACTTATATCAGCATTTAACCCTTGAATCGTTGATGCTGTGTAATTAAATCCATCCCTTTGCTGACCATACAAGGCAGTTAATTCAATATCATCAGATGGATAATATTTTAATTTTACTCCTTTGATTGCATTATTGATACCAAGTTGACGATCTTCCCATGATCTAAAAATCAATCCGTTACCAAACTGATCATAAAAAGATCCTACAGTTATATCACTCTTCTGATTTTGAACCTTTATAAAGTAATTGGTTATTTTATTTTGATTGTCAACTTCTGGATAATACCCTAGAACTGAACTAGGCAAGTACCCTTCATATTGAATACTTGCTAAAATATTGTTTGTTTGGTAGTTTATTTGAAAATAATTATTTGATCTAAAGTTATCTTCAGGAGCTATGAACCCTATAGATTCATCATCTTGAAGTAATTGTGAATCGCTTTCAAAATTACCATATATATAGGGCTGGTCTTGAGAGTAAATGATTGAAAAGAAAAATAGAAATATTATAAAAAATATATTTTTCATTCTTTAGAAAGTTTTTTGAGTTTGTCAAAAAGTTCGTATTCATCACCAATTGTATAACCTGTATGTTGGTAAAGGATCTCATTGTTTTTAACAATTATTGTTTCAGGAATAGCGGATACTCCTAATGCCCTTTTTAAATTTTGATTTGTATCCAGAAGTATATTATGTTCCCATCCTTTTCCATTAACTAATGCTTTTGCCCTGTTGATAGACCTGCTATCATCGACAGATATTGCATAAACTTCAAAATCTACTTCAGCTTTCCACTGGTCATACAACTCATTTATTGCATCTAGTTCTTTAATGCAGGGCACACACCATGTTGCCCAAAGAGATATTACTGCAATCTTATCATTTGAAGTCAATTCAGTTACACTTACTTTTTTTCCTTCAAATGTTTTAAGATTAACATCTGGCAGTATTTTTTGGGAAAACCCAGTAAATGATAGTAGAAATACAGATAAGAAAATAAAATTTTTCATATGATATAATTTATTGCAAAGATAGTTTTGTTTTTAATTATAATTATAATTATTTCAAAAATATGTAAATTTGGCCCCAGCTTAAGTGATTTTTATGAACTCTTTTTTAAGGTATCCTTTAATTTTATTAATGCTTATTGTTACATTAAGCTGTAGTAAAACTGAATCTTTTTTTTATGAAATTATTGAGCCTGAAATTGTAACAGGTTTAGTAGTTCATTCATCATATTTAAGAAATCAAGAGATTACTTTTGAAGTTTTCGATGAAGATGGTAATAATATCACAATGGACTCTAGTTTTATTGTTGATGGAGTATCAATAGTGGGAAATCAAGTCAGTTATCCTGAAATAGGAACTCATCAGGTTTATGCTGAATATAGTATTGAGTCAACGCTCTATAATAGCGATACAAAAATATTTAACATTGTTATTCCAAAAACACGGGTTGCATTAGAGGATTATACAGGTACCTGGTGCGGATATTGCCCAAATGTTACTCATGCTATTGACGAAATACGTATGATTACTGATGATATTTCAGTTGTAGCCATACACTATGGGGATGAAATGACAATTTCTTCAGGATTAGATCTTATAAATGAATTTAATCCCTCTGGCGAGTACCCAACGGCAAAAATAAACAGAACCACAGACTGGTCATATCCATACGCTTCAAGCCCAATTGAATCACTGATTGATACTGACAATTCAATTGGTATTTCAATTGATAGCCAAAGGGAGGGTGCGATTTTAGCAATTAATCTTAGAGTTGTTTCCGAGGAAGATCTTAATAATCACAAAATAGTTGTCTATCTAGTTGAGGACAATCTAATCTATGATCAGGTCAATTATTATAATAATGATGAGAATAGTTACTTTTTTGGAATGGGAAATCCAATAGTAGATTTCGTTCATAACGATGTGCTACGACACTCATTGACTGATGCTTTAGGAAATCCTATGGAGAATCCAACTCCTGCATTAAACGATACTTTTTTTAATTATTCTCTTGAAATTGATTCGGGATATGACCCTGCCAATCTACGGATAGTTGTTATGATAGTAAATCAGAATAATACTGCGATTAATTCACAGTTTTCAAGAATAAGTTCTTTTCAGGATTTTAATTAGCTAGTCTTTAGATAGAAAAGGATATCTGTAGTCAGTTGGTGTTACAAATGTTTCTTTAATTAATCTAGGAGATACCCATCTGAGTAGATTTAACATACTACCAGCTTTATCATTTGTTCCTGAAGCCCTAGCGCCACCAAAAGGTTGTTTCCCAACCACTGCACCGGTTGGTTTGTCGTTTACATAAAAGTTTCCAGCTGCATTTTTTAATGCTTTTGTTACTTTTTCAATGACATTTCTGTCTTTAGCTAAAACAGCACCCGTTAATGCATATTTAGTGCTAGAGTCAATTAGATCCAATGTTTTATCAAAATCATTATCATCATAGACATATATTGTAATAACTGGTCCAAAGATTTCTTCTATCATAGTAACATAATTAGGATTCTTAGCCACCAAAACGGTTGGTTCAATGAAATACCCTTTTGATTTATCGTATGATCCACCTGCTACTACCTGAACTTTCGAATCAGCTTTAGCATTATCAATATATTTTGCAATTTTATCAAATGAGTTCTCATGAATTACAGCAGTCACAAAATTGCTTAGATCTTCAGGTGATCCCATAGAAATTGATTTTAGATCTTCAATTACGCCTGCTTTTACCTCATTCCATATAGATTTTGAAATATATCCTCTTGAGGCAGCACTACATTTTTGACCTTGAAATTCAAAGGCACCTCTTGTTATTGCTGTAGATACTTCTTTTGGATTTGCAGATTTATGGGCAAGAATAAAATCTTTACCACCTGTCTCTCCTACAATTTTTGGATAGGTTTTATAATTTGAAATATTTGATCCAATTTTTTTCCAAAAACTATTAAACACCGTAGTTGATCCCGTAAAATGTAGTCCTGCAAAATCGCTGCTTTCTAAAACTTTGTTTGAGATCATTTCTGGATCTCCAAAGACGGCATTTATAACACCATCGGGAAGTCCAGCTTCCTTATAAACATCAATTAAAATCTTTGCAGAATATACTTGACTATCACTGGGTTTCCACACCACTACATTTCCTAGCATTGCCATTGAAGCCGCTAGATTTCCAGCAATAGCAGTAAAATTAAAGGGTGTAACTGCATAAACAAAACCTTCTAAAGGTCTATATTCTACGCGGTTCCATGCATCAGGATCACTGTCAGGTTGGTTGCTGTAGATATCTGTAATGTATTGAACGTTAAATCTTAAGAAATCTATTAGTTCACATGCAGCATCAATTTCAGCTTGATGAATGGTTTTAGATTGACCAATCATAGTTGCAGCATTTATTTTTGATCGGTATGGACCCGCAATAAGCTCAGCTGCTCTAAGAAATATTGCTGCTCTATTTTCCCAGGACATATTCTCCCAACTTTCTTTTGCATCTAATGCAGTTGAAATAGCCTGACTGACATGAGATTCATTCGCTAAATGATACTTAGCTACTATATTTTTATGATCATGAGGAGGTGAAATAGCAGTAGTCTTGTCTGATTTAACATCTTTCCCATTGATGTACATAGGAATTTCGATGTTTTCCTTAATCATCTTTTTGTATGTGTCCAATACTTCTTTTCTCTCACTCGATCCTGGCGAATATGACTTAACAGGTTCGTTTATAGGTGTTGGAACTTTGAAAAATCCTGTACTCATAATAAAAATATTTAGCTGTTAATTTTTTGTGAATTTACAATTTATTTTTTGAGAAATAAATTATTAGTTCA
>CAZBCJ010000023.1:0-15082 GCA_964490545.1 uncultured Flavobacteriaceae bacterium
TTATTTCTTGTAGTATAGACAGACCTCCTACACCAGAATCAAATATGCCTATAGGGCTATTATTCATTTTATTAAAAAACAAAAAAGCTGTCTTTGACAAGACAGCTTATTAAATACATTAGTAACAATTTATTAAAATCCTAATTCTCTTTTAACATCCTCAATTAAATCTTTTCCATCTGCTAAAATTACCCCTTGGCCTTGTGTTGAATCTAGGACATAATCGAATCCCTGAGCTTTAGCAACCTTAACTATTGCAGCTTGAGCTTTTTCAGTAATAGGTTTTAATAAATCAAATTCCTTTTTTTGTAATTCTTGTTGTGCTTGGTTTTGATATTGACGAATACTTTGTTCCATCCCTTGAACTTCTTGTAGCCTTCTAGCATTCTCTTCATCTGTTTGAGCTGATGCTTCAGTATCATATTGTTTAACTTTACTTTGTAATTCTGCTGCCATAGTTTGTATATCATTCTCATAGGTTTTAGCAAGTTTTTCAAGCTCTGCTTTTGCCTCATTCATTTCTGGCATAGACGACACTAATTCAGTGCTATTAATATGAGCTACTTTGCTTTGTGAGTTGACAGTAAAGCTTATGGTTACACATAATATCAATAATAAAATCTTAATTTTTCTCATTTTTTTATTTATTTCAGTTATTATTATTTTTTATAAAGGTACTATCTTTTACTTTTCTTGAAGCAAGAATTTTTTCTTTTCTTTCTCGCAACATTTTTTCTCTTAATTCTTTTGCGCTTAGAACTTTTTCAGGTTTTTCGGAATCTGTTTTATTTTCTTCCTCAACTTCATCTAAATCTTCAGATTCTAGATTGCTGGCTATGATTTTATCTTCTTCTTCTGCCTCTCGTTTTTCTCTTCTTGAGTCTAGTTGTTTCCTATTACTAGTCCTTGTTATTATTCTTAATATTTGGTCACTAATATCAAATTTTCTATCAGAGTATAACATAACAATATCAGCAGATTTATCAAAAATGAAATCATATTTTCTAGATTTTGCAATTTCTTTTATTGCTATGAAAATTTGATCTTGAATTGGCTGTATTAGTTGTTTCCTTTGAATAATTAGATCACCTCTTGGGCCAAATCTTTTTTGCTGGTAATCTATAATTTCATTTTTTTCAATTTCTATTTCTTCTTCTTTTTCCTTGATTAGCTCTTCTGTAAGCAATAATCTCTCAGCATTTAAAGCTTCTTTTTTATTGTTTAGATCAGAAAATCTATTTTCAATTTCTTTCTTCCATTTATTTGCTTTTTCCTCTAATTGATCTCTTGTTTCTTCATATTCAGATAAATTTTGTAATATATATTCAGTATCTACATATCCAATTCTGACCCCTCTTTGACTAAATGTATAACTGGAGATTAAAAGTGCAGCGATTAGAATTATAAATTTCTTCATTTTGAATATTTTACGATTATCAAACGAAATATATAGGAATATATTTTAGCATATAATTATTTATTATTAGAATGATTGACCAATTATAAAGTGAGTTTCCCATCCATGTTTCTTAGATTGTCCTGGAACGGCATCAAATCCATGACCAAAATCTATACCGAGTAATCCAAACGCAGGCATAAACAAACGAACACCCAGTCCTGCAGAACGTTTAATTAGAAATGGATTAAAATCTCGAAAGCTATTATATGAATTACCTCCTTCAATAAATGCAAGTGCAAATATTTTAGCTTGTTCGCCAAGGCTTATTGGATATCTCATTTCTAGAGAATATTTATTATAGATGGTCCCTCCATCTTGATTTGATAATGACTGATTAGGATAACCACGAAGGGCTATAGTTTCTCTTCCATCTAAACTATACATACCTAATCCATCTCCACCTAAGAAAAATCTTTCAAAAGGTATAATACCTCTATCATTGTTATAAGCTCCTAGAAAACCAAACTCAAAAGCAGGTCGTAACACTAATTTTTTTGTTAATGCCGCAAACCATTCACCTTTAAATTTAATTTTATAAAATTCAAGCCATTTATATCTTTCTTGATCTATTTCAGCTATCCTATCTGATGCAGTGGTATTACTTGGATCATTTGTAAGATCATCCACTAACTGCTCTCTTTCATCTTTTAATGCAGCGTAATCAACCTTATTAACAGCTGAATATGGGAATGATAGTTTTGCAGATAAACTAAAACTTGAACCTCCAGTTGGATATATAGGATCAGTAAAAGTATTATTTCTACTTAAGGATACCGTATAGGATAGATTATTAGAAGATCCATTACCAAATGTAAATAGCCCTGTATTGTAATCATTTAAATTATAGTATTGAAAACCAATATACTGAGCAAGAGTGAAATAGTCATCGGGTACAGTTAATCTTTTAGCCAGTCCAACAGATATACCACTTATATTAAACGATTTTGATTTATCCGCCCTATATGTAACTGGATCAAACAAAAATTGTTTTGTTTGAGATAATTGAATTGAGAATTGAACAGGTTTTTTACCCCCTAACCAAGGTTCAGTAAAATTGAAACTATTCTGTGTATAGAATCTGCTTGCTTGTAATCTCAGAGAGAGCCTTTGACCATCACCCATAGGAACTGGATTATATGCTTCTTTATTAAATAAATCTTTAGCTGCAAAATTATTAAATGACAATCCTAATGTTCCAATAAAACCGCCACCACCATAACCACCTTGTAATTCAATTTGACTAGATCCTCTTTCAACAACTGTATATTCTAAATCAACAGTTCCATCATTTGGATTTACATTTTTAAAATCAGGAGAAATTAATTGTGCATCAAAAAAGCCAAGTTGTCCAAGTTCTCTAATAGTCCTTATTACATTTGATTTACTATATAATTGACCAGGTCGTGTTCTCATTTCACGATATATTACATGATCGTTTGTCTTATCATTTCCAACAACAGAAACTTTATTAAAATAGGCAGGCTTACCTTCATTAATTCTAATTTCAAGATCTATTACATTTCCGTCAGCACTAACCTCAACAGGAGTTACAGATGAAAATAAATACCCACTATTTTGATATAAGTTGGATAAATCATCAGAGTCTGGATCTGAATCATCAGAAATTCTTTTTTCTAGTTCTACACCATTGTATGTATCCCCTTCTTTAACTTTCAATATTTGATCCAATTGTTCATCAGTATATACAGAATTTCCCAGGTAATTTATTTTTCCAAATGTGTATTTTTCTCCCTCCTGTAATTTGATTTTTAATGTAATAGAACTTTCGTCATATGTTACAATAGTATCTGAGATAATTCTGGCATCTCTAAAACCATTTTCTTTATATTTATCTACCAGGCTAACTAGGTCTTCTTTAAAATCATCCTCAATATATTTTGACCTTTTCCAAAATCTGAAAATTTTTGATTTTTTGGTATTTTTCATTGATTTTTGAAGAGACTTTGAGCTTAAATTATCTATTCCATCAAATACAATTTTTTTAATTTTTATCTTATTACCTTTATTAATATCTAATGACATTTTCAGCTTAGATTTATTTGTTGAGTCAATTATCTCTTCAGTAAGTATATTCACCTTTGTGTTTAAAAATCCTTTTTTCTTATACTTATTCTCTAGGTAATTCTTAGTAGTTGTAATTAAATTCTCAGTTACTTTAACTCCTATCTGTAACTTATTTTCTTTAATTATATCTTCATGTTTTCTTTTTTTAACTCCACTAATTTCTAGTTTAGTCAATTCAGGTAAATCAATCAGTTTTATTTCTAAATCAACAATATTGTCTAATTGTTTAACTCTAAATACTTCAACTGAGCTAAAGAGATTTGATTCCCATAATTTTTTTATTGCTGTACTAATTTTTTCCCCTGGAATTGATATTTCATCACCTTCTCTAAGTCCTGAATAGGTAATAATTGTAATAGGACTAAAAGAAGTATTCCCTGAGACAGTTATTTTTCCAATTATACTTTTACTAGATTTGTTTTCTTGCTGAGAAAATAAATTTATACTGAAAGAGATTGATAAAAGAAGTATGAGAAGAAATTTAATTTTCAATTTTAATCTTTCTTTAATTAATCTGTTTACTGGTTTTTCCAAATCTGCGCTCTCTTTGTTGATAATTTACAATTGCTTCATAAAGATCTTCTTCAGAAAAGTCAGGCCATAGCTTTTTTGTAAAGTAAAGCTCAGCGTAAGCAATTTGCCATAATAAGAAGTTACTAATTCTTTTTTCACCACTTGTTCTTATTAATAAATCTACATCTGGTAAATAATGAGTGTAAAGATGCTGATTTATTACGGATTCGTCAATATTTTTTGAAGAAATTAAGTTATTTTTAACTTTATCCCCAATTGCTTGCATAGCATCAACGATCTCCTTTCTTGCCCCATAACTTAGTGCAATTGTTAAAGTCATTCTGCTATTATTCTGTGTTTTTTCAGTTACTTTAATCAAATACGATGCCAGTTTTTTAGGGAGTTTTTCCAAATTTCCAATTGTTTTAAATCTGATATTATTCTTGGTTAGAGTTTCTAATTCTTGATTTAGAGAAGTTAGAAGTAATTTCATTAAAAAGTCTATTTCTAATCTTGGTCTATTCCAATTTTCAGTTGAAAATGCAAATAAGGTGAGATTTTTAATACCTAATTTAGCACATGCTTTAACTATTTTTTTTACGGATTTTTTTCCTTCTTTATGACCATAATCCCTGCTCTTATTCCTTTTTTTTGCCCATCTTCCATTGCCATCCATTATTATAGCAATATGATTTGGAACAGAATCAATAATAATGTCCTTTTTTAAATTCATTTTATATTACAATAACATGGTTGTCTTCCAAATGTATAGGTTAAATTAAATCCTGAAATCACATACCAATCATTATTATTTTCATTACCAAAAGTATAATTAAAATTTTCATTATATGGAAGACTGCCATCAATTTTATCAGAAAAGGTATATCTAGCTCCTACTTCAAATGATAAAATAATTTTTTCAAATATTCTATATTTTATTCCTAGTACCATTGGAATTCCAAAACTCCATTCATAATTACCACTGTTCTGAAGATTATTACCATTAAATAATAAATTTTCATATTTAGAATAAATTATTCCCGAATAGATATAGGGAGTGAATATGGCATCATATTCATGTAGATTATAGTCAAAAAAATTGAATTCCATCCCTGCTGATAGTTCTTTTAAGTTACTACCAAAATTATAACCACGCTGATTTCTTCTAGGATCATCAGAGTCTAGATCGTTAGCACTAATTGTTGCTGAAATAAATGACAGTCTATATGAATGTCTTGGGCTTCTATTCCATTTGATTATTCCTCCAAACGCAGATTCATTAGGGTTAATAAATGTAGTATTCCCTACATCTCCAATAAAATTAGTTCCTCCAATAGTACCTCCGATCTCATATATTTGACTATTACATAACTGATAGTTAAATATTATGATTAATATAAATTGTATTAATCTTAGTACACCTGATTTGGCTTTCAATACCATTAACTCTAAATAAAAATTTAACTATAAAACTACTGTCAATTAATTTTATTGTTTAGTTCCTCCTATCTTTTCCCCAGAATAATTTGTCTCTTAATGTCTCAAGGAAATCTTCTTTCTCTAATTCAATCATTTTTATTGTATGCGATGCTTTTTTTATAGATATTATATTTTTATTACTAAGAGTGGTTATTTTGGAATCTAGTGAGACAAAGAATTCATTTTCTCTACCACTGATTTTTATACTAATCTTTGTATTATTTGGGACAACCAATGGCCTAACATTCAAATTGTGTGGTGCTATTGGAGTAATAACTAGATTTTTTGAATCAGGCATTATTATTGGACCACCACAACTTAGGGAATATCCAGTTGATCCAGTAGGGGTCGCAATAATTAAACCATCAGCCCAGTAAGTATTAAGATAATTATCATTTAATTTAGTTTCAATCGTGATTAATGATGTAGTATTTTTTCTAGTTATACTTATTTCATTAAGAGCATAGCCTAATTTTTTTGTTTTTCCATTCTTGGTCCTTGTTGAAATTGTAACTAAAGCCCTTTCAGATATTACATATTTTTTATTAATTATTGCATTAATTGCTGCATCAATTTTAGTGGCTTGAATTTTTGCCAAGAATCCTAATCTTCCAGTATTTACCCCTATTATAGGAATTGAGAGATTGTTAACATAAGATGCTGCCCTTAGTATTGTGCCGTCACCTCCTATACAGATTACAAAATCAAATGACTTATCCAGTTTGGAGAAAGCCCCAACATGTTTTGGAAAGGAACTATATTTTTTTTGTCCCATATTTTCTATAGAATGTTCATCTATGAATACATCAATAGATTTTTTATGCAATTTTTTTATAGTTGAAAGGAAATGTTTTAAAGAATAATTCTTATATAAGTTTGTAAATACTGCTACTTTCATCAGCTTCTAAATATTAAAAAATATTCTGTTATAATAGGATATGAAATCATGATGCAAATTAATTAAAATTATGTTAGTTTTAGGTGTAACTAGTTTGTATTTTCACATAAAATTTTAACATGACCAAGCTAAGTGTTAATATCAATAAAATAGCTACTCTTAGAAATTCTAGAGGCGGTGATTACCCAAACCTTATAAATTTTGCAAAAAAAATACAATCCTTTGGGGCAGACGGAATAACTGTTCATCCAAGGCCAGATGAAAGGCATATAAAATATTCAGATGTTTACAATTTAAAATCAGTTGTTTACAAAGAATTCAATATTGAAGGAAATCCTATTAAGAAATTTATTGATATGGTGATGAAAAATAAACCAGATCAAGTTACTTTGGTCCCTGATGCTGAATCTGACTTAACTTCATCTGCTGGTTGGGACACTTTGAAACACAAAAATTATTTAAAGGAAATAGTATCAGAATTGAATTCTAATAAAATAAGAACATCAATTTTTTTAGACCCCGAATTAAAATATATAGATCCTCTTAATGAAATCGGTGCTGACAGGATTGAGTTTTACACTGAAAGTTTTGCAAAGAATTATAAAATAAATAAGGAAAAAGCTATAGAACCATATAAGAAATGTGCTAAACTTATTAATGAAATGGGAATTGGAATTAATGCAGGTCATGACTTGTCATTGGATAATATTTTGTTCTTTAAAAATAATATTGAGAATTTGCTTGAGGTTTCTATTGGCCATGCATTAATTACTGAGAGTTTAGACTTTGGAATAGAAACTGTTATAAAAAAATATTTATCATATCTTAAATAAATGTTATTACATTCAAGGATTGTTGGTGAAGGAAATAATATAATAGTTATTTTACACGGTCTTTTTGGTTCTGGAGATAATTGGAAAACATATGCAAACAAATTAGAGGCCAAAGGATTTTGTATACATCTAATAGACCAAAGAAATCACGGAAGAAGTTTCCATAGTAATGAATTTAACTACAACCTTCTTGTAAATGACCTAAAATATTATTTAGATCATAATAAAATTCATAATTGTGTTTTGATAGGCCATTCAATGGGAGGGAAAACTGCAATGAATTTTGCTTTAAAACATTCAGAATATGTTTCAGAGTTAATTATCATTGATATAGCACCAAAACATTACCCTATTCATCATGATAAAATTATTGAAGCACTAGTTTCCTTAGATTTAAATTCTATTACTACTAGGAGAGAAGCTGAACAGAAATTATCAAGATATATTGATGATATTCCAATGAAAAATTTTTTACTAAAAAATCTCTATTGGACTGATAAAAATAAACTTGCTTTCAGATTTAATTTGTCTTCATTATCTGATAATATATCCAGTATAGGAGAAAAAGTTCAGCATGAATGTAATTTTTTAAATAATACACTGTTTCTAAAAGGAGAATATTCTAACTATATTAATGATAATGACAAGACTGAAATAATAAAATATTTTCCTAAAGCTTCAATTGTAACGATCCCAAATTCAGATCATTGGTTGCATATTGATAATCCAGATAATTTCTTTGATACAGTTCTAGATTTCATAAAAGATAAATACTAGTAATTAACTTTGATGCCTTTTAAAAAAAGTGTATTTTCGCAAACCTGTTTTTTACCTCTTGTAAATGAAAATAACATCAAACTATATTGATAAGCTTAACGGCAAAATAACAATTGAAATTGACAAGAAGGATTATGCCGAACAAGTTAACAGTGTATTGCATAAATATTCACAAACTGCAAATGTCGCTGGATTCAGGAAAGGCCATGTCCCAATGGGTTTAATAAAAAAACAATATGGAAGGGCTGTTATAATGGATGAGGTAAATAAGCTTATTGATAAAGAATTAAGGGATTATATAAAAGATAATGAAATAGATATGCTTGGTGGGCCTATCCCTATTCCTCAAGAGAATATTAATTGGGATTCTGATAAAATAACTTTTGAATTTGAAGTAGGATTAACCCCAAAATTTAATATTAAACTAAAATTTAAAAAACCTATTACAAATTATATTGTTAAAGCGGATGAAAAAATGATTAATGAACAGATAAGCAGTATTCAAAAGCAATATGGTAAACTAACGATTAAAAAACATATCGAGAAAGATTGTGATATTACAGGAGTTTTTATTTATGAAGATGATATTAATAATAAGTCAACATTCAATTTAAACAGTATTAAGAAAAAAACTACTATAAAAAAACTTTTAGGATTAAAGGTTGGTGAATCTGCAACACTTGATACTAAGGGTTTATTTGATGATCATCATAAATTAATTCAGGCACTTAATATTTCACATGATAAAGCAAAAGATATAGATATTAAAGTTAAGCTGAATATTGAAGAAATTAATTACAAAGAGGCGGCAGATCTAGATCAGGAATTGTTTGATAAAATATATGGGAAGGATGTTATAAAAAGTATAGCTGAATTAAAAGAAAAAATTTCCAATGATATTGAAAAGCAGTTTATTACTCAGACTGATCAAAAGTTAATGAATGATATTATAGAAAATTTAATTGAGAATACTAAATTCAAGTTACCTTCAGAATTTTTAACCAAATGGATCAAGATAAATTCGGAAAAGAAAATTAGTGATAAAGAGGCTAAAGAAGAATATGAAAAATCTGAAAAAGGCATGAAATACCAATTAATAGAAAGCAAATTAGTCACTGACAATAATTTGCAGGTTAATTTTGATGACCTAAAATCTTACACAAGGGATTTAATTAAGGCTCAAATGAATCAATATGGTCAATCTAATCCTTCTGATAAGGAGTTAGATGATGTAGTTGCAAGAGTTTTACAAAATAAGGATGAAATTAAAAGGTTAACGGAGCAATTAACTAGCAATAGAATATTAACTTTCTTTAAAGAGAATACTAATGTTAAAATGAAAGAATTATCCTATGAGAAGTTCATAAAAGAAGCATATTCTTCCTAATTTAAAATTACTATATTTATAATTAAATAATTGAATAGATAAATGGACTTTGCCAAAGAATTTGAAAAATTTGCTACTAAAGATCAAGGGATTAGTAGTACTTATTACAATAAAATAATAAGCAGTATGTATCCTGCTGGACTTACTCCCAATATTATTGAGGAACGACAAATGAATATAGCCATATTTGATGTCTTTTCAAGATTAATGATGGATAGAATAATATTTTTAGGAACTGGAATAAATGATCAGGTAGCAAATATTATTCAAGCTCAATTATTGATTTTAGAGAGCACAGATTCATCTAAAGATATTCAGATTTATATTAATTCTCCAGGTGGAGGTGTTTATGCTGGACTAGGAATTTATGACACTATGCAATTGATAAAACCTAATGTAGCTACAATATGTACTGGGATGGCAGCTTCAATGGGAGCAGTTCTTTTGTGTGCCGGAGAGAAAGGTAAAAGGAGTGGATTAACTCATTCAAGAGTTATGATACATCAGCCCGTTGGAGGAGCTCATGGTCAAGCAAGTGATATTGAAATTACTGCTAAGGAAATACTAAGTCTAAAAGAGGAGCTATACAATATTATTAGCAAACATACTGGACAGGATTATAAAAAGGTGTATGCAGACAGCGATAGAGATTATTGGATGAAATCTGAAAAAGCTCTTGAATATGGAATGATAGATGAAATATTAACTAAAGAATAAATTCTTCGATGAGTAAGTCTGAGCTACACTGTTCTTTTTGTGGTAAGAAAAAAGCTGAGACAGTTTTGTTAATTGCTGGAATAGATGCACATATATGTGATGAGTGTATTGAACAAGCAAATGGAATTATTCTCCAAGAATCAAAACAAGAGAAAGTAACTGAATCTAAAGATTCTGAGTTATTAAAGCCTCAACAGATTAAAAGTTTTTTAGATGACTATATTGTTGGACAAGATTATACAAAAAAAATTATTTCTGTATCTGTATATAACCATTATAAAAGAATAAACCAATTGGCATCAGATGAAATTGAAATTGAAAAGAGCAATATCATCATGGTTGGTAAAACAGGAACTGGAAAAACATTGATTGCAAGAACAATTGCAAGGATGTTAGATGTTCCTTTAGCTATCGTTGATGCAACAGTCCTTACTGAAGCTGGATATGTTGGAGAAGACGTTGAAGGAATATTAAGTAAGCTTTTACAAGCTGCAGATTATAATGTTGAAAAAGCTGAACGAGGAATTGTATTCATTGATGAGATTGATAAAATAGCTAGAAAAAGTGATAACCCATCTATTACTAGAGATGTTTCTGGAGAAGGAGTCCAACAAGCATTATTAAAATTATTAGAAGGTACTGTGGTAAATGTCCCACCAAAAGGAGGAAGAAAACATCCAGATCAGAAATTCATTGAAGTTAATACTGAAAAAATACTATTCATTGCAGGAGGAGCCTTTGATGGAATTGAAAAATTAATTTCAAAAAGATTAAATTTTAATGTAATTGGATATAAATCTATTAAGGTAGATACTATTTCAAATCACAACATACTACACTTTATTAATCCAAAAGATTTGAAAGAATTTGGATTAATACCTGAAATAATTGGCAGATTACCAGTGGTAACTTACATGGATCCTTTAAACAAAGAAGCACTTAGAAGAATACTAACAGAGCCAAAAAATGCCCTTATTAAACAATTCATCAAATTATTTGAAATGGATGGAATAGAATTGAAGATTGATGAAGCAGCATTAGATCTTATAGTTGAGAAAGCTGTTGATTATAATTTAGGGGCAAGAGGCCTTAGATCTCTATGTGAAGAAATTTTAAATGATGCAATGTTTAATTTGCCTGGAAGTGATAAGAAAAGATTAAATATTACTAAAAAATATGCAGAAGGACAATTATCTAGAATTAGTCTAGAAAAATTAAAGGCTGCATCCTAACCATTCAGCTTAATTAATTCTTTAATTAGATCCCTATTATTGGCTAATCTTGGCACTTTATTTTGACCTCCAATTTTATTTTTTTTATTAAGCCATTTAAAGAAAACGCCTTTTTTTCCAATTATTACTTTAGGAGGATTAAGCGTAAAATCTTTATATCTCTTTGCTTCATAATCTGAATTTTCTTCCTTTAAGGCATTATCTATTTCCTGCTCAATACTTATGTTTTTTGGTATTGAATTTTTGAATTCAATAAACCATTCATGACCTCCTTTTTCTTTCCCCTTCATAAAAATTGGAGCTACTGTATAATCTACTATTTCCAGATTATTTTTTTTGCAGATTTTACTGATAGTATTATCGGTGTTTTCAATAATAACTTCCTCTCCAAAAACATTAATATAATGCTTTGTTCTTCCTGTAACAATAATTCTATATGGACATTTAGATGTAAATTTTATTGTATCACCAATCTCATATCTCCACAGACCAGCATTTGTTGAAATTAGCATAGCATAATTTTCATTTAATTTAACCTGTTCTAAGGGAATAATTGTGTTTTCTTTTGATTTGTATGAACTCATAGGTATAAATTCATAATAAATACCATAATCTAACATTAATAATAATTCATCTGAATTATTTTCATATTGTATTGCAAAAAATCCTTCAGAAGCATTATATATTTCATAATACTTCATTTTGTCATTGCCAATTATAGATTTATATTGATTTATATAGGGCTTAAAATTTACACCTCCGTGAAAATAAACTTCTAAATTTGGCCAAATTTCAATAATAGTTTTCTTTTTAGATTCCTGTAATACCCTGTTTAATACTACAAGCATCCATGATGGTACTCCTGCTAGACTAGTAACATTTTCTGGAATAGTTTCATCAATAATTGCTTTTATTTTATTTTCCCAGTCATGAATTAATGTTGTTTTGTTACTAGGAGTACTACCAAATTCAAGCCATAAAGGCATGTTCTCAATTAAAATTGCAGACAGATCTCCATAATAGGTTCCATTTTTTTCATAAGGAGATTTACTTCCACCAAGCCTTAAACTTTTCCCCGTAAATAACATTGAGTCTTCATTGTTGTTTAGGTACAGACATAAAAGATCTTTACCTGCTGCAAAGTGACATTCGTCTAGGGATTCTTGACTAACAGGGATAAATTTACTTTTAGAATTTGTAGTACCACTGGATTGAGCAAACCACTTAATTTTACTTGGCCAAAAAATATTATTTTCTCCTTTTCTTGCCCTATCTATCTTCCCTGCAAAATCTTCATATTTGAATAAAGGGACTCTACTAGAAAAATCATGGTAATTCTTAATAGAATTAAAATCATACTGTTTTCCTATTAATGTGTCTTTTGCCGTATTTACAAGATTTAATAAAATATCATTTTGAACCTCATTAGGGTATTTAATGAACAATTCAATTTGATGATATCTTTTTTTTAAAAACCAGGATGCAATTGAATTTATAAATGGATTTGACACTTTTTTCTTACTTTTATTCAACTAAATTTAACAAATTTTCATGCATTTTCAAGGCGTAATAAAAAAAATGATTACTGAATTTCATAATCCTGTAAGGTATTATTTGAATTTTGAAAATGATATGTTATGCATGAATCAATTATTAAATAGAGAAATAAAAATAAAGGCTATAGGTTATCAATGTCTCTCATGTAATTCTGATATTGAAATATACAGGCAGGGGTATTGTAAAAAGTGTTTCTTTGAAGTACCACAGGCTGCTGATTGGATAATTAAACCTGAATTAAGTAAGGCTCATTTAAATATTGAAGAACGGGATCTTAATTATGAAAAGGAGATACAACTTCAACCTCACATTGTATATTTAGCCAATACAGGAAATATAAAGGTTGGAGTTACAAGAAAAAGTCAGACACCATATAGATGGATTGATCAAGGAGCACATCAGGCTATTGAAATTTTAGAGGTCCCGAATAGATATCTAGCAGGTATTGCTGAGATATCAATCAAAAAATATATTTCTGATAAAACTAATTGGCGAAAGATGCTAATTAATAAAAAAACAAATGAGAATATATTAAATTACAAAAGTCAAGCTAAAAACTTTATTCCAAATAATCTATTACATTACTTTACAGAAAAGGACAAGATAACTGACATAAATTTCCCAATATTAGAATCACCATCTAAGCCAGAATCTTTGAAATTGAAAAATGATCACATTATTAAGGGAGTTTTAAAAGGTATTAAAGGGCAATATTTAATATTTGAAGAAAATAAAGTTTTGAATGTTAGAGCACATGAGGGGTATTTAATCCAAATTTCTCTCTAATCAATATTTATTTCTTCATTTATTTCTAGATTAAATCTTCTTCTAAACAAATAAACACCTAGATATAGGAATGGCGTATCAATTACTGCAATGAGAACTTTAAATAAAAATCCTGAAATTAACAAACCTAAAAACTGATCCCACATAAGAACATTTGACAAACATAACAGAAGAATAATTGTAAATGTGTCAACAAATTGTGAGAAAAATGTAGAAAAGTTATTTCTTAGCCATAGCATTTTTCCTTTAGTTAGATTTTTCCAAAAATGATAAATTTGTATATCAATATATTGAGCAAACAAATAACTCATCATACTTGCAAATACAGCTATAACCGTACTTCCAAAAACAGTGTTGAATAGCTCATCATTTACTGGTGATCCATTTATTGCAGGGACTGAATTGGCAACATATATAATTAATATTGAAAAAATTGAAGCAAAAATTCCTACAGTTACAATTGAATTAGCCTTTTTCTTTCCATAGATTTCACTTATTAAATCCGTTATTAAAAATGTTATTGGATAGGGAAGAATCCCAACTGATAATTCAAATAATTTTTCTCCAAAAATATTTATTTCAAAGGGATGCCAATAAAAGAATTTTTGAAAAATTAAATTTGAGACAACTAAAGATGTTATAAATAATGATCCTAAAATCAAATATATATTTTGGGCCAATAATTTATCTTGTTTTTTCATAAATTTTATACAACCAAAGATAATAAATGAATTTCTTTTATTTAATTTGCTCATAGACTATGAATGATTACAACAAAATACATATATCAATAGGATCAAATATTGGGGATAAATTAAAAAACCTTGAGAAGGCAATAGAATTAATTCATCTAAAGATAGCAGTTGTTACATCTATCTCCAGTACTTATCGAGCAGAATCAATAGGATTTAAAGGTGAAGATTTTCTAAATATATGCATTAGTATATTTTCAAATGAGACCCCTAGCTATATAATGCAAAATTTATTAGATATTGAAAAAACTTTAGGTAGAGTAAGAACTACAAAGAATACACCTGAGTCTAGGATTATAGATATAGATATCATTTTTATCGAAGATATGGTTATAGATTCTAGTTTGCTAAGTGTGCCTCATCCAAAAATGCAAAATAGAAAATTTGTGCTAACACCATTATTAGAAATAGATCCAAAAATAAATCACCCTATTACTAAGGAAAGCATTCCAGAAATGTTAAGAAATTGCAAAGATACTAGTCAAGTTGAAAAAACTAATTTAAAAGTTCTCAATCCTAAGGAAAATATAAAAATAAGTAGGTATAAATATATTGCGATAGAGGGAAATATTGGAGCTGGTAAAACTAGCTTATCAAAAAAAATAGC
>CAZBCJ010000024.1:0-14628 GCA_964490545.1 uncultured Flavobacteriaceae bacterium
AAACATGAAAAAATTTAAATTAATTTTAGCTCTTGCAGTAGTATTTGGATTTATTTATTCTTGTAACAACTCTGCTGTACAAAAAATGAGTGAAAAAATGGGAGGAGATCAATCAGATCATGTATGTGCTAGTTGTGCTAAATCAGCAGATGCAAAAGCAACTTTTGAAAATAATTCAAAAACAATGCAAATCTTATTTGATAGTTATGCAAATGAAGCAGTAGAATATTCTCATTTTGCTGACGATGTTGTTTTTAGAGGAACTTTATTAGGTTCAGCAGACTCTTTAGGCTTAGATGAAATCAAGGGAATACATAAGGAGTTTTTTGCAAAATATGATGTTAAGTACATGGCACCATTTAATTATTTACAGGGTGTTAATGCCGAAACTGGTAAGGCTGATGGTTCTGTAAGAATGTATTATGCAATGCAGGTAACAAATACAGCTAATGCTAAATCTGTAGTTATTCCAATTTATGAATCATTTGATTTTAATGATGAAGGGAAAGCTTTTTTTGTTCAGTGGTATTCTGATTGGACAGCTTCTTTAGCATCTATAGAGTAACTGATTTTTTTATTAATTATAGTATTTAGATATGAAATATATTTTCTTTTTATCTATTTGTTTGTTTATTAGTTCATGTGAAACTAAACAGACCCACTATGGAGAAATAATTACTAGTGATAATATTGTAGATTATTCTAAGGCAAAAGAGTTGGTGGTTGATCAAGGTATAATTTCTACAAAAATTGAAGGCACAATATTAGAGACATGCGCAAAAAAAGGTTGTTGGATTAGATTAAAGGCAGATAATGATACTTTATTTGTAAGATTTAAGGACTATGGTTTCTTTGTTCCTACTTCGGGTGTTGAAGGTAAGACTGCAATACTTCAAGGAGAGGCAACATATGAAACATTAAAGGTAGAAGAGGTTAGACATTATGCTGAAGATGCTGGAAAATCAAAAGAAGAAATAGAATTAATAACTGAACCAGAATACATTTTTTCTTTTACTGCAACTGGTGTTATTATTGAGGATTAGTATTATATTCAATTTTCACCATTACTTCATTCCTTCTATTAAATACTTTATATGGACTATTATATGAAACGAAGTATGGACTTCCAATATGTTTCATATCTAATTCATTTAATTTATCATATAATATATTAGAATATTTTTTTACTTTTTTTCTGTTTCCCCAACCTCCAAATCTAACTGAGGCATAATGGCCAGCTTTTGATTCATAAATTTTTATTTTTTCATCATTTGGTTTAGAAATATTTTCCATATTAAATTTAGCTGGCATAACAAATTCCATTGCATTTGTATTATTCTGATTACTTAAATAGACCGGGGTTGTCATAGCAATTTTTTCATTATTACTATTATTTCCACTTATATATTTAAATAATTTCATAAAGTTCTTATTAGAGCCATTTTCAGATAAAACTTTAGCTTTAACAACTGGAGGATAGTATCTAATTTCAAAGTTGTTTTCTTTTAGAACTACATCATATTTTTGGGTTTCATAATCAGCACTCATAATTAATAATGGTAATACAAATAGAATTAAGTATTTCATTTTTTATTCTTTCAATATTTTAATGACTTTGTATTTATTTGATATAACATCTTTTATTTGCAGCACATAAATTCCATAGTCAAAATCAGAGAAATCGATTGTCTTTTTATTTGTTTGCAAAATTTTCCTGCCATTTATGTCAAACACACTTATATTAATGTCATTTATGTAATTTATGTATAGTTTGTTAGATACTGGATTTGGAAAATAATTCAGATCAAATTCAATTTCTTCAACATTAACACTTAATGTACTATCATTCCATTTCCATATTCCACCAGATAGAGCACTTTGATTAAATCCGCCTGACCATCCAATCTGTTCATTTAGAAAATCAACGTATGTGTGTTGTGTTGAATCAATTGGATTCCAATTATACCCACCATCATTGCTAAAAGATGATCCAGCCCCAGTTGTATAAACTATATCTGTTCCCTCAATGAAACATAAACCATTTGTATATACAGTGCCTGAAATTGTAATCTGATTCCAAGAAACTCCTGAATTTGTTGATCTATAAACATTACCTGAATTATCAATTATAATACCATTATTTGAATCACTAAATGAAACATCCCCATTAACTGCAGCACTGCCAAAATCTGAAATTGGTGTATCATAAACTGACCAGTTATTTCCTCTATCTGTTGAGTGGTATAGTCTACCTCTATTAGTGGAATACCATATATTATCCCCTACAACTTCTATTTGTCTAGTATATCCATATTCACCTGTAAGTGGATTTGGAATTGAACTTCCAGGAACTTGAGACCAGTTATTACCACCATCATTGGTCACATAAAGTTCAAATTCTCCATTAATTGGATCACCTTGGGCAAAACCAACATTCTCATCCCAAAAATAAACTACGTTAGCAAATGATGAACTTGTATTATAGCTAGCACTATCTTGTCTGTTCCATGTACTACCACCATCAGTTGTTTGAAATATACCACCGGTATCTCCTGCAGCTCTTGGATATGCCACAAGCCATGCTTTATTATAATCATAGGCATGAATCATAGATATCCCTAGGTTTACATTTGATATGTCAATTGTTCCGGGGTTCCATGTGTCTCCACTATTATTAGTTCTTGTAAATTCTTGAACATTGTCTCCAGATCCACTTCCATCATAAGATGTTCCCCAAACTATGTTCTCATCAACAATTGAGATGTAATTAATACCTCTGGACTGATCATTAAAAGTAGTATTTTGTAAAATCCATTCACCAGTTGGTTCAACAGAAACATTAATATAGTCTTGTTTTGTTAATGTCTCCGTAGATGAACTATTTGAAACGGTCAAAGTAACATCATATGATCCGATTGAAGAGTATAAAATTTCTGGAGGATATTCTCCTTGATAAGTACTTGGTGAGCCACCTTCAAATGTCCATTCCCAATTATCACCTCCTACTGAATAATTTGAAAAGTTTACTGATTGACCTTCATAGACTATTTGTGGAGAAGCAGTAAATGCTGGAATAGGATTATTAGTAGTTGGTTGAACACATATTAAAGCAGCATATGCATCTATTCGATTTCCAATATTTTGATTAATATCTACCCCACTACTAATTAAACAGTCTAAAATTTCAGTTGGAGTTTTACTTGGATTAACACTAAGCATTAATCCAACTAGACCTGCTGCAAATGGAGCAGCCATAGATGTTCCACCAAATCTTGCATAACTATTTAAATCATTTGTATATACAGTACTTAATAATCCTCCATATGAAAAGCCTCCTGGAGAAGCTATATCAACCCATGAAGGAAATCCAGTATTATAGTTTGAAAATGATGATTTCGTATCATCACTATCAACTGATCCAACTCCAATAACATTAGTGTATGCTGCAGGGTAGAAAGGAGTACTAGTATTATCATTTCCAGCGGCACCAACAAAAACAATCTCAGGGTAACTATTGATTAATTCTTGCATTGCATTCATTGAATTTTCAGATCCGTAAGACATACTGACTACATTTGCTCCATTTTCACATGCCCACTGTACACCTGCATATCCATTATAAGTTAAATCTGGATTTTGAGAATCTCCAGTGGCTTTAACCGCTATTAATTCTGAATTTCCTCCTAATGATGCTATTCCAGTACCATTATTAATTTCAGCAGTTGCCAAACCTGCACAATGTGTCCCATGAGACCATGATGAGCTTTGCTGATAAGTTTGTGGAGGGGTTGAGTCATAGTCTTCGTCTGCAATATCTATTTGTTTGTAAACATTAAGATCAGTATGGCTTGTTGCTATTGCATTATCAACAATGGCTATTTTAATATTTGAATTCCCAAGACTAATATCCCACGCATCTTCAGAATTTACTAATGTATGATACCATTTATTTGTTCCATTATGATAGCTGTCATTAGGCACAAAAATATTCTTATATATAGGCTCTTTTTCAACATATGAAATAATTGAAAGATCATTTAATTTTTCAATCAAATTATCAATCATCTCGTTTTCTAAAAAAACAATTCTATATATTTTTTGTAATTCTCTTTTGTTTGTAAAAAAACTAGGCCTTTCAAATTTAAGAACTGTAATTTCACTGAAGATATTCTCTATTTCTGGGTAATCCTCAATTTTTTCAATCAGACCTATTCCACCAAAAGTCTTTTCAGCATCATCTAAATTAACTTCAACAAATTCATTAAGTTTAAATACAATTGTTCCATCTAAAAATTCTGAGTTAAACTCTTGTCCTATTGTAATAGATGTAAATAGAAAAAATATTAGTTTTATTTTTTTCATTTAGTTATTCGCTTTCAATCTAATAACTATAGCACCTCCTCTTGCAACACCACCATATCTGTTTGTGGCAGCAAGTGATCTCAATATGGTCATACTTTTAATTTGTTGAGGATCAATAAAAGTAGGGCAATCAGTATAAAGAATTCCATCTACATCATATACTGCATATGCTTGATTATTCATTGACATACTGCCACCTCTTATTATAATTTTAGGAGATGTGTTTCCTACATTGTTTCCAATTACTTTAACTCCTGGAAACTTACCAACAATTACATCAATTAGGGTTAAAGCCATTGGAGAAATAGCTGATTTTGAAGATGGTGATATAGTTCCGCTAGTTGATGAACAACTAATAAAAATAGAGACTAATAATATAGATAGGATTCTTTTCATAAAACACAAATTTATTGATTTATAATTTGTTTGGTGACATATAGTTTCCATCCAAAAATAATCATTTGAATTTTTGATGCTTTAGATAGATCTAATCTTCTCTTTGTAAAATTTGGAAGGAATATTCTATTTAATAATGCCAACAACTTAAACAAAATGGTTTTCATAGTTGATAAAATTAAATATAATTAGTTACAATTAAATTATATTTGTAAAAAAATGATGAGGTCAGGTTTTATAATCTTCACAATTTTATTGTTTTCCAATCATATTTTGGGACAAGGAAGTTTTGGACCTCCTTCTAATCCAACATACGGAAATGTTCAGTCAGATATTCCTCAGGGATATTATCAGGAAGCAGATGGTACATCTGGTGAAGATTTAAAAGAAGCAATCCATCAAATTATTAGTAATCATGTAGTTTTTCCCTACACATCTTCTTCAACGGATACTTGGGACATACTCGAGCAATCTGATCAAGACCCAGAAAACAGTGATAATGTTCTTCTAGTATATACAGATCGTTCACAAGATAAGGGGTATAGAGACGGATGTAATTGTTATTCTGATTATGAAAATGGCACTCATAATAATTCTTGGAATAGGGAACATGTGTGGCCAAAATCTCACGGATTTCCTGATCAGGATGATATTGCATATAGAGATGTTCACAATTTAAAACCCTGTGACAGATCAGTAAATGAATCAAGAGGTACAAGAGATTTTGATAATGGAGGAAATCAGCATACAGAAGCAACTGAATGCCTTTATGACAGTGATAGTTGGGAACCAGGTGATTCTGTTAAAGGGGATATAGCAAGGATAATTTTTTACATGGTTGTAAGATATGATCCCGGATATGATCACAATAATAATCCTTTTGATTTAGAACTTGTTGACTATACAACACCAGGAAATTATGATCCTATTTTAGGCAAGCTTTCATCTTTACTTCAATGGCACATTGACGATCCGGTAGATGACTATGAAATGAACAGAAATGATGTTATTTATAGCTATCAACAAAACAGAAACCCATTTATTGATCACCCTAGTTTAGTAAGTTATATATGGGGTGATGATTATGGTGAACAATGGAATGAAACTTTAAGCATTTCAACTATAGAGTTTGATGAGAATATAAAAATATACCCTAATCCAACCAATGGAGATATTTTCTTTAACTCGGCATTAAATAATTCAAAAATTGAAATTTATTCAGAGATTGGAAAAAGAGTATATGTCATTGAAAATAATAACTCTAGCAAAATTCAATTATTATTGTCAAGTGGAGTATATATTATGAAAATCAGAAACAATAATAAAATCTTGTATAAGAAGATTATAATTAATTAAAATATAATTAGAATGAATTTATTATGGATGTTTATTGGCTTTATTCTACTGGTTGTCGGAGGTGAATTTATAATAAGATCTTCTGTAGCTCTATCCTTAAAGCTAAATCTTTCAAAGCTAGTAATAGGGATGACAGTTGTAGCATTTGCAACATCACTTCCTGAACTTATAGTAAGTATTAGCGCAGCTATTAATGATTCTCCATCTATAGCAATAAACAATGTAATTGGTTCAAACATAGCAAACATAGGATTAGTTTTAGGCCTTACATGTATTATAGGAAACATGTATGTTGAAAAATCATTTTATAGAATTGATTGGCCAGTAATGTTTCTTTTTTCAATTATCTTATATGTCATAATTGCAAGAGATAATATCATTGATCAATATGATGGTATACTTTTATTTTCCCTTTTAATTATATTTATAATCTTTATACTTAGGTCTTCTTTAAAAACATATCAGCAGGATTCTATTGATAATAATTTAATTCATTCAACAAATTTTAAAATAATTTTATGGGTAATTATAGCTTCACTTTCACTTTATTATGGAGCTGAATGGCTAGTCTATGGTGCTATTAATTTTGCTGAACAAATTGGAGTAAGCGAGGCTGTTATTACTGTTTCTATTGTTGCTATTGGAACTAGTATCCCTGAATTAGCAACATCTCTTCTCGCAATAGCAAAAAATGAAAAAGGAATTTCTTTAGGAAATTTAATAGGATCAAATATTTTTAATATAGGTTCTGTATTAGGAATAACTTCAATTATTAAGCCTATTGTAGTTGATGATTCAGAAATATTAAGTAGAGATATTATATGGATGTTGGTTTTTGCTCTTTTAGTACTATTGATAGCCATATTTCCTAAGAAAAATGTTATTGGAAAAATTAAAGGCTTTTTTCTTTTATTTCTGTACTCAATATTTATTTTATTAGCATTTGCATAATAAAAGGTCCTCTTTATTTAGGACTTTTTATAAATATAGCTAGTAAAATTATTATGCAGATTTAACAGTTTTAATAATTATTGCTGCAATTTTGTATGGATCACCATTGGAAGATGGACGTCTATCTTCAAGCCATCCCTTATATCCATTTTCTACAGTCATAATAGGAATTCTTATAGAAGCTCCTCTGTCAGAAACTCCGTAACTAAATTCATGAATTGATTGTGTCTCATGCTTTCCTGTCAATCTTTGATCATTGTATGCACCATAAACGGCAATATGTTCTTTAACTACAGGCCTAAATGCTTCACAAATTTTTTCATATGTTTCTTTTGATCCACATGTTCTCAAGGTTGTATTAGAAAAATTTGCATGCATTCCTGAACCATTCCAATCTGTATCTCCAAGAGGTTTTGGATGATATTCAATTGATAAACCATATTCTTCTGCAAGTCTTTCAAGTAAATATCTAGCAACCCACATTTCATCTCCAGCCTTTGCGGCACCTTTAGCAAATGTTTGAAATTCCCATTGACCTGCTGCGACTTCAGCATTAGTGCCTTCAACATTTATACCAGCATCTAAACATATGTCTAGGTGTCTGTCCATAACTTCTCTTCCAAAAGTATTCTTTGCACCTACTGACCAGTAAAATTGACCTTGAGGTGTTTGGTCTTTAGGGAATCCGATTGGAAGATTTGTTTCAGGATCCCAAAGAAAATACTCTTGTTCAAACCCAAACCAAAAATCATCATCGTCATCATTAATACTAGCTCTTCCATTTGATTCATGAGCACTACCATCAGAGTTTAAAACCTCGTTCATAACCAGCCAACCATTTCTTCTAACAGGATCGGGATATATAGCCACAGGTTTTAACAAACAATCAGATGATCCACCCTCAGCCTGTTGAGTTGAACTTCCATCAAAAGCCCACATAGAACAGCTTTCTAATTTACCGTCAAAATCTTCAACGACTTTAGTTTTACTTCTTAGGTTTTGTGTTGGTTTATAGCCATCTAACCAAATGTATTCTAATTTTGATTTACTCATTTTACTGGTTTTTTTTGAGATTAAATAACTAAATCAATATATCAAATTATTTATTTATTGTTAAATATTTTTTTTTACTTTCTAAATTTTTTATAAACATTATAAAAATTAAAATTTATAGGGATAGTTAAGTAGTTATAATCGAAAATTTTTGTATAAATGTTAATAACGATTATAATCTAGATTTGCTTTTAGAAAATCTTATCACTAATTCATCACGATCTTAAAAATTTCTTTAATACTTTTGTTGGCATATCTGAGGTAATGCATAGTAATAATTTAAATGAAAGATATTCTCGTAGAGGAGTTTCAGCATCAAAGGAAGATGTGCATAATGCTATAAGTGAAATAGATAGAGGTTTATTCCCCAAGGCTTTTTGTAAAGTTGTACCAGATTATTTAACTAAAGATGAAACCTATTGCTTAGTTATGCATGCTGATGGAGCCGGAACCAAAAGTTCTTTAGCGTATATGTATTGGAAAGAGACAGGTGATATTTCTGTTTGGAAGGGAATTGCTAAGGATGCATTGATTATGAACATTGATGATCTAATATGCGTAGGAGTAACTGATAATATATTGCTTTCATCAACTATAGGAAGAAATAAAAATTTAATAAATGGAGAGGTTATTTCAGCTATCATTAATGGGACTGAAGAATTAATTGAAGACTTAAATAAACACGGAATAAAAATCAAATTAACTGGAGGTGAAACTGCTGATGTTGGAGATTTAGTGCGTACAATTATTGTTGATTCAACAGTTATAGGAAGAATTAAAAGATCTGATGTGATTGATAATTCAAATATAGATCAGGGTAATGTTATTGTTGGATTATCATCATTTGGTCAGGCAACTTATGAGGATCAATATAATAGCGGGATAGGAAGTAATGGATTAACATCGGCAAGACATGATGTGTTCAACAAAATTTTAGCAGAAAAATATCCAGAAAGTTATGATCCATTGGTTCCAGATGATCTAGTATATTCTGGATCTATAAGTTTAGATCAAGTATTCGATGGTGTTGATTTAGATGCTGGCAAATTAGTTTTATCTCCGACAAGAACTTATGCTCCAATAATAAAATCAATACTGGAGGAATGTGATAGAAAATTAATTAAAGGAATTGTTCATTGTAGCGGAGGAGCACAAACAAAAATTCTTCATTTTATTTCCGAAAACTTACATGTAATTAAGAACAACATGTTTGATCCACCAATGCTTTTTAGACTGATTCAAAAAGAATCTAAAACAACTTGGCATGAAATGTATAAGGTTTTTAATTGTGGTCACAGAATGGAATTATATGTAGACCCCAAAATTGCAGATGAAATAATAAACATTTCAAAGAGATTTAATGTTGAGGGTAGAATTATTGGAAAAGTTGAAAAATCAAACTCAAAGAAACTAACAATAAAATCTCAATTTGGAGATTTTCAATATTAGTTGATTGCATAATTTCTCTCCATAATTTATTGTATTTTTACAATTCAAGAATTTTGATGTGTTAGAAAAATTAGAAAATCTCGAAAATCGATTTAAAGAATTAAGTGATTTGATGATTAAACCAGAAATTTTATCAGATCAAAAGCGGTATATTCAGATTTCCAAAGAATATAAGGAATTAGAAAAAATTATTGATAAAGGACAAGTATATAGATCTATACTGTCAAATATTTCTGAAGCTCAAGAAATAATTTCAAATGAAAAAGATAAAGAGATGTTGGAGATTGCAAGAATTCAATTGAGTGAATCTAAGGAAGAATTGTCAAAATTTGAAGAAGAATTGAAGTTATTGTTAATTCCTAAGGATCCGGACGATTCAAAGAATGTAGTAATGGAAATTAGAGCTGGAACCGGTGGAGATGAAGCAAGTATATTTGCAGGAGATTTATATAGAATGTATTCAAAGTATAGTGAAAGTAAAGGTTGGAAAGTAAATTTGGTAGATTTTAATGAAGGTACATCAGGAGGTTATAAGGAAATAATTTTTGATATTAATGGAGAGGAAGTATACGCTAACTTGAAATTTGAAGCAGGCGTACATAGGGTACAGAGAGTTCCTCAGACTGAGACTCAAGGAAGGGTTCATACTAGTGCTGCTACGGTTATTGTTTTACCCGAGGCAGAAGAATTTGATGTTGACTTAAATATGCAGGATGTAAGAGTTGAAAGAACTACATCAACAGGTCCTGGAGGTCAATCTGTGAATACTACATATTCTGCTATAAAACTTCATCACGAACCATCAGGGATTATTGTTAGCTGTCAAGATCAAAAATCTCAACATAAAAATTTAGATAAAGCTTTAAAAGTTTTAAGGGCTAGACTATATGAATTGGAAGCAGAAAAAAGACGTTCTGAAGAATCCTTAAAAAGAAAGAGCATGGTATCTTCTGGCGATAGAAGTGCAAAGATTAGAACATATAATTATCCTCAAGGAAGAATTACAGAGCATAGAATAGGATTGACATTGTATGATTTACCAAAAGTAATAAATGGAGATATTCAGAAGATTATTGATGAATTAATGTTAGCTGAAAATTCAGAAATATTAAATTCAAGTAACTAATCAGCAATAATGGAAGTATTAGAAATAGTTAATCAAATCAAATCAAAAAGATCATTTTTATGTGTAGGTCTTGATGTTGATTTAGATAAAATTCCAAAATTTTTACTTGAAAGAGATAATCCAATTTTTGAATTTAACAAATCAATTATTGATTCTACAAATATGCACTGCATTGCATATAAACTTAACATAGCTTTTTATGAAGCATATGGTATTAAGGGTTGGAAAGCTTTAGAGAAAACAATTAATTATATAAACAATAATTATCCTGAAATTTTTACAATTGCTGATGCTAAAAGAGGAGATATTGGAAATACAAGTAAAATGTATGCCAAATCTTTTTTTGAACAATTAAATTTTGATAGCATTACTGTAAATCCATATATGGGGAGGGATTCCGTTGAACCATTTTTAGAATATAAGAACAAGAACACTATTATATTAGGATTAACCTCAAATGAAGGATCAAAAGATTTACAATTAATACCAAGTGCAAATGAATATGTTTTTATGGATTTAATTAAATCTTCAAAGACCTGGAATAATTCAAAAAATTTAATGTATGTTATTGGTGCTACAAAGACAGAATATCTGGAAGAAATCAGAAAAATAATTCCAGATAACTTCCTGCTAATTCCTGGGGTTGGGGCTCAAGGAGGTAATCTAAAGGAGGTCTGTAAAAAAACCATTAACCAAAATGTAGGTGTTATTATAAATTCTTCAAGGGGCATAATATATTCAGGTAATGATGAAAATTTTGATCAAGCAGCTGCTAAACAGGCAATAAACCTTAAAAATCAAATGGAGGAAATATTAATTGATTCTAAATTAATTTAGAATGGGAAATCATCATGACCATCATCATCATTCATCAGATAATATAAAAGTTGCATTTTTTTTAAATTTTGCATTTACTATTTTGGAGATAATTGGAGGTCTTTATGTAAATAGTATTGCGATTATCTCGGATGCAATACATGATTTAGGAGATACAATTTCTTTGGGCACTTCATGGTATTTGGAAGAAAAATCTCATAAGAAATCTAACAAGAAATTTTCTTTTGGATATAAAAGGTTTTCTCTTTTAGGGGCCCTTATAAATAGTGTTATATTAATTATTGGCTCTTTATATGTAATAAATGAGGCAGTTGGTAGAATTCTTGAACCTGAGCATACAGATGCAATGGGGATGATCTTTTTTGCTGTAATTGGAGTATTAGTTAATGGATATGCTGCTTGGAAATTAAGTGGTGGAAAAACTATGAATCAGAAAGTAGCTTCCTGGCATTTAGTTGAGGATGTTCTGGGATGGGTTGCTGTTTTAGTTGTGGCGATAATATTAAATTTTAAAGATATTCATTATCTAGATCCAGCATTATCTCTTTTAATAACAGCTTATATTTTATGGAATGTAATTATTAGACTTAAACAGACTCTTTTTATTTTTTTACAAGGAGTTCCTGAAGAATTAGACATAAATGAAATTGAATCAAAAATTCTAAGCATTGACTTTGTAAATTCAATTCATCATATGCATATATGGTCATTGGAAGGAGAACATAATGTATTTACTGCTCATATTAAGATAGATGATAACTCAAATTTAAATAATTTTAAAAAGGTAAAATCTGATGTGAAGGATATTTTGAAGGAATACAAATTTGAGCATTATACGGTTGAGGTTGAATTTAATGATGAAAATTGTGATTTAGATGATAATTAATTTACTCAGACTTTTAAGGAAAAATAAACTGATAGTCTTCATTTTATGTGCTACTATTTTTTCTTGTTCAGAATATAAGACAACAAGCAATAATAATTTTATCACAGTTTTAGGAATAGCTCAGGACGCAGGATATCCGCATATTGGATGTAAAAAAGATTGTTGTAATAAAAATATAGGAGATAATAAATACTATGTAACTAGTATTGGACTTACCGATATTGAGAATGACAAGTATTATTTATTTGAGGCTACTCCTGATATTGGTGAACAAATCAAATATTTAAAAGGTGGTGTTGAAAATAAAAAATTGATTGATGGAATATTGTTAACGCATGCACACATAGGTCATTATTCTGGATTGATGTATCTAGGTAGAGAGGCACTAGGAGCTAATAAAATTCCAATTTATGCCATGCCGAGAATGAAAAACTTTTTAGAGGGCAATGGCCCTTGGAGTCAATTGGTTTCATTAGATAATATTGATTTGAAGGAAATAAATCATAATCAAAACATTCAATTATCAAATGACTTAATAGCAATACCTTTTAATGTTCCTCATCGTGATGAATTTTCTGAAACTGTTGGGTATAAGATAATAGGGAAGAATAAGTCGGCACTTTTTATTCCTGATATTGACAAATGGGATCTGTGGAGAAAAAGTATTGTAGAGGAGGTCAAATCCGTTGATTATGCATTTTTAGATGCTACTTTTTTTAGTGGAGATGAAATTAATAGATCTATGAAAGAAATCCCCCATCCTTTTGTTTTAGAGACTATTGAAATTTTTATGGATGAAGATTTAAGCACAAAAAATAAAATCTATTTCATACATTTTAATCATACTAATCCATTATTGAATCAAAAAATAAATCTCAGAGATAGTATATTAAAATTAGGATTTAATTTCGCAAGGTTTGGTGATAAATACAATTTGTAGATAAAAAAATTTTATTAAGCATTTAATTTATTCTCTTTTTATTTCATCCATTAAGAATTTTTCCCATCCCGGAGTAGAAGATTTTTCTTCATCAACAATTTTTTTAGCATCATCAAGTAGTTGTCTGGCATCAAAAATTATTCCATCTTTTATTGTATACTTGATTCCTCCAACTCTTATCGCTTCATTGTTATCATTAATTTTTATATCACCTGTTGCATACAGATATTTCAGGTTTTTAAGAGGATTTTCTTCCATAATTATCATATCAGCATATTTTCCAACCTCAATAGTTCCTATTTCTTTTTCCATACCAATTGCTTCAGCAGCATGAAGGGTAGCTGCCCTTATAACTTCCATTGGGTGAAAACCTGATTCTCTAATAAGTTCAAGTTCTTGGATGTATCCAAAACCATAAAGATTATACATATAACCTGAGTCAGCCCCAGCAGTAACTCTACCACCTCTATTTTTATATTCATTAATAAATGTCATCCAAAGTTTATAATTTTCTCTCCATTCCATTTCCATTTCTGTTCCCCAGTCAAAATATGCAGCACCATGGTTATCTCTCCCAGGCAGAAAAAATTTAAGCAGTGTTGGAGTGGTGTAATCTTTATGCCATTCTAATCTACTTCCTCTTCCTACATCTCTAAAAATACTGTAAGGGACAAAGGTTACATCTATAGTAAAATCTAATTCAATAAGTTCATCCATAACCTCATTCCATTTTTTGGAAAAGGGTTCTGCCGCTTGTTTCCATAACCTTCCTGCTTCACCAAACCTATGTTGTTCGTTATTATAATTGTAGTCAAGAGGATAATTTTGAACCGTTCTGTCATCAAATAGTGCTTCTGGCAAACCATACCAATGTTCCATTGTAGTAAGACCTAATCTAGCAGTTTCTATAACATCCATCCATGCTACATCCATTTGAGCGTGATGGCATGCAGATCCAAGTCCATGCTTATTATTTTCTTTTAGCGCAGCTTCAAAAATATCTGGTCTAGCACCTCCAAATTTTATTCCATCAGAACCATTTTCTGCATTTTTTTTAACCCATGCTGTAGCCTCTTCTGGAGAATTTATTCCATTTTTTGCACCTTGTCCAAACCATGTATATGCAAGAATTCTTGGAGCTGTAATTTTATTTTTTCTACTATCTTCTTTTTGTTTGAGTACCCATTTTAAACCGTTTCCACATCCAGGGTCACGAATGGTTGTTATTCCATGAGCCATCCATAGTTTATAAACATAATCTGCTCTTCCTCT
>CAZBCJ010000025.1:0-13832 GCA_964490545.1 uncultured Flavobacteriaceae bacterium
TCTTGATTTAATTCAGGGATATATCTTTCTATAATACCACTTTCAATTATATTATTTTTCCATGGCCATATAACCCCAAGAGAGCCAAGTATAAATCCAATAATTATCGAGTAACATAATTGATCATATTTTTTTAAAAAGAAACTTAGAATATTTGATAGTACAATTAATCCTGCCATTGATCCTGCAGCAAACACTGAAATTATCTTTAGTTTATTTATTCTATCAATATTATCAACAAAAGAATAATTACCATTTATCATTTCAAAAATAGAATCGTATAATGCATTCACGGAATCTACCAGTAAAAGAACGTAATTCCCCATCAGTATAAGAATAAATGAGCCAGAGAGGCCAGGCAAAATCATTCCGGAAACACTAATCACTCCGCATATAAAAACAAAAATCAAATTATCATTTTCACTAGCTGGATTCATTATACTTATTCCTACACCTATTATTATGCCTAAAAGGAGAATAATTATGCTTTCTCTAGCCCAACTATTTATTTTCTTTTTTAGGTGATAAACAGTACCAATAACAAGACCAAAAAATAAACTCCACACATATATCTCGTATCTTTCTAATAAGAAGTCAAGTAATTTTGATGTTGAAAAGTAGCTAATTACTATACCCAAAAGTATTAGAATTAAGAATTGCCCATTAATGTGATTGTAAAACCTTCCTAATTTTCCAGAAAACAAAAATTGTAATGCTTTCCTATCTATCTTTTTTAGAGAAAAAACAAGTTCTTCATAAAACCCAATAGCAATTGCTACAAGACCACCAGACACTCCTGGTATTTTGTTAGCAGTGCCCATTAGAATTCCATTAATTAGTGTGGAAAGTGAAGAATATAAATTTTCAGATTTTTTCAATTATTTAATTTTTGAATCTTTTCTACTGAAAAAATTAATAAAAAGCCAATTGAAATTAAAATTATTGAATAAAAAAGATAATTTTCTCCGATATAAGATGATGGTAAAATATTTTGTCCTAATTCTGACTTCCAAGGCCAAACTTTACTTAGTGAACCAATAACAAATCCTAAAAGAATGGAATAGGTAAGGGATGAGTTTTTACTAAACATCCATTTTATTATTTTACTAAAACTTAATAGACCTATTATAGCTCCTGAAGTAAATGTTATTATTTTGTCAAATTCTAAATTATTAACTGCATTAATCATTGTAGAATATAAACCTAATATAACCAATATAAGAGCACCAGAGATTCCTGGTATAATCATAGCTGATGCAGCTATAATTCCACATATAAGAATATATGTAATGTCTATGTCAATATTAACTATAGTACTTGTTCCACTTATGTAAAAGGATATAAATGCAGAAGCTATAACAAACATTAAATTGATATAATTCCATGATTTTATTAGTTTATATATTACATATATAGTTGCTAGTACCAGTCCCAAAAAAAATGACCAAATTAAGATTGGATATTTATCAAATAAATATGCAGTTATCTTAACAAATGTAATTAAGCTAATACCTATGCCAATTATTACTGATAATAAGAAATTCCCATTAACTTTTCGCCAAAAATAAAGGAATCCATTACTTTTTAGATCTTTTAAAAGAGATATGTTGATATTGCCTATTGTATTAATTAATTCTTTATAAATCCCTAATAATAGAGCTATTGTTCCACCTGAGATTCCTGGTACTGCATCAGCAGCACCCATTGCCATTCCTTTTAAAGTTAATACTAAATAGTATGAAATTTTTTTTTTCACAATAAGGTTTATAATAAAATAAGTGTTAAGCTACTAATTTTTTGCTGAAATAAGTGAAGCACATTTCAAATATAATTTCCAGTATTTAGGTTTTTCTTGATTTATTCTTATAGCTTTCTCTATATAATCATTTGCCTTTTTATAGTTTTTGTTTTTTAAAAAATACTTAGATAATCTATACCAACCTTTATCCATCAATGGGTCATAATGAACAGATTTATAGTAATATGCTAATGCACTACTTGAATTTCCTATTTTTTCATAACAATGACCGATTTTTAGCATAGCATACGATGAAGTTTTATTTATGGACAACAATCTTTTATAGATTAGTATTGCTTCTTCATATTTATCTAATCGTTGTAGGATTTTAGCTTTTTCTATATATGGGCTAGTAAAATTTTTATCTGATATAATTGCATAATCAAAGGAATTTAGAGCCTCTTCATATTTTTTCAATAAACTATATTGTTTACCTAAATTATACCAGGATATTTCACAGTATGGATTTCTATCAAGATAATTATTTAAAAAACTAATTGGATTAGATTTTTTATTTAGCATCTCAAAGCAATATATAATATTATATAGGGTTCCATGGTCTGATGAATTGTAGTTTAGGCTATTAATAAAATTTGATTTAGCTTTTATGAAATTTTCAAGAAATAAATATTCAATACCTATTAAATAATGTATTTCATTATTATTTTCTCCCATAGTTAATATTTTATTTAAATACTCTATGGCTTTATAGTGTAATTTTTTTTTAGATAAGATATTTGCCTTTACTATACATATTTCTTCATTTAAATTTTCATTAATTAATATCGAGTTTAACAATTCATCAGCTTCATTTATCTTATCTTCATGAATATATAATTCAATTTTTAGTAAAATAAGACTGGATGAAGCAGGGTGCTGGTTTAATGACAAATCGATTGCCTTTCTAGCATATTCAATTTTACCATTCTCTAAGTAATGGGTAATTATATTCTCAAACTCAAATGAATCAAAAAAAAGTAATGAATTATCATTAATCATTTTTTCGAATCTGTAGATAGAGAATTTTACATCATTTATATCCATATAGAAAATATCTCTATATATAAAATTAATGCAGAATAAAGTCAGTATATTTTTTTTAGAGTTTATTTCTTAACAAACTAATTAACATCTTAAATGAGTTTGTTAAGAATATCAATAATAATTTTACACCCCTTTTGTATTTCTTTATTTGTGATTGTGAGCGGAGGAGTTATTCTAACAGCACTTTTATTAATTAATAACCAAAATAACAATAATCCATTATCCTTGGCTTTTAGAATTAAATTATTAGCTATAATAGAATTTTCCATAATTAAACATAACATTAGTCCTTTACCTCTAATTTCTTTTATTAATGGATGTACTAATAGCGATTTAAGTAATTTTTCTTTTTTAATACAATTGCTCATTATTTTAGATGAGGAAATTTTTTTTATTGTTGCATATGCGCATGCAGAAACCACTGGATTCCCCCCAAAGGTTGTTATATGACCCATAATTGGATCTTTATGTAAACTGTCCATAACCTTCTTATTAGAGGTAAATGCACCAATAGGTAATCCTCCACCTAGTCCTTTCCCATATACCACTATATCAGGTGTACAATTGTAATCTTCAAAACCAAACATTTTACCTGTTCTTCCAATACCTGATTGAATCTCATCTAATATTAATAAAGCACCAACTTCATTGCACCTTTTTTTTACTTTCTTTAAATAATTGTTTTTTGGAGTTATAAACCCGGCACCACCCTGTATTGTTTCAAGTATTACTGCTGCGGTTTTTGAGGAAATTATTTTTAGGTCTTTTTCTTCATTATATCTTATAAATTTTACCTTTGGAATTAATGGTCCAAAAGGATCCCGACGACTTTTAATCCCCATAAAGGTTAATGCGCCCATTGTACTTCCATGATATGCGTTTGTAGAAGCAATTATTTCTTTTCTTCGGGTATATCTTCTAGCAAGTTTTACTGATCCTTCAATTGCTTCCGTTCCTGAATTTGTTAAATATGTTGAGTTCAATTTTTTTGGTAATAGCTTGCTTATAAGTTTAACTAACTTAATTGATGGATCTAGGATAAATTCCCCATAGACCATAACATGCATATATTTTTCAATTTGTTTATTAATTGAATTTATCAGGTAAGGACTACTATGACCAAGACTACAGGCTGAAACTCCAGCAATGAAGTCTAAATAGGCTTTATTTTTTTTATCATAAATATATGAGCCTTTAGCATATGATACTTCAATTGCTAATGGAGTAGGTGTAGTTTGAGCTTGATATTTTAAAAAATCTTTCTTTATTGTTACAATTAATTTATTTGTAGACTCTTGATTTTTGTCAAAATTAATTTAGGGTCATCTTTAAATAAATCCTTAATGCTATTGGGTCTTTCTTCTTCTCTAAAATAGAACCCCTTTAAAAATTTTAATTCTTCCAAAAATTCATCTTCAGGATATGTATTTCCATCAATCTGGTTTATTTTTTTGAATTTTTCAATAGAGTTGTTATCTAACAAAATTTTTATTTTTCCAGATTTTGATCTGTCTATTCCTACCAATTCATTTTCAGAATTTCTAAGGTAATAAATTGATTCAGCATTCTTTATAATATCAATCTCTTTAAGCTCATTGTTAATAAAATTTCCGTACAATTTTTGACCTGAAATTTGATTAAATCCTGTTCCTAAGCTGTCTTTATTTATTATCAAGGCATTGTTAAAAACTAATAATGAATCCAATTGATCATTATCTTTATTGAATAATAGATGAATTGAATCTCCAGTTATTTGATTTTCTAAATTCCAGAGAATTGGTTTTTTTGTTTTTACAAAAGGATTTGTTAATTGATCATTGATATTTATTAATTGTGCTACACCATTTTTTCGATTAAAATGAATTGAATCTGCCTTACCACTTAGATCAGACTTATAGATTTTAGCATTTTTATAAGCCCTTATAATTCTATTCTCTTCATTTCCTGTCATTAGGATTGTATCACTATGAATATAAATTGAATCTTTTTCTTGATATGAAGCAACTAGTGCCTTTTTAGTAATATACATTGAATCAATCGATTTATATACCTGAGCATAATGACCTGTTGTTGTTGTTTTATTTATGGTATCTGTTATTTTAATATTATTTGTTGCTGCTGCATAATTTATTTTATTATCAAAGTAAATGCTGTCTGCTTTTATCTCTGAGTCATCAAAGTCAATCTGAGCATTTTTAATAAAATAGCCAATATCATTATTCGTATCATAATAACCAATCTCACAATATATTTTAGTATCCTCACTATAAATATCAGTAGGTCCAAAAAAATATGCCAGCCCACTTTCTGTGAGGTAGTCTAATTTTTTTGAATAAATATCATGTTTAGGAGTTTTTAAATTTATGTTTTCTTTAAATCTATATTTTTTTAAATCCATAAAATACCTTCCTTGTTCACTTACAATTGTATCAGATGGATGTTTGATTAATTTGCCATGATTATTATAATATGCTTCCTGAATATCCCTGTCAAAGAATAGAGATTCAGTATATAATGTTGATGTAGGTTCTTTAAGAATTACATCTCCTTTTGCATATGCGAGCTTACTATCCCCATTATACTCTAAATAACTACTTCTTAGATCAATAGTGTCTCCTTGTTTTAAAATGACATTTCCATAGGCTTCAATAAAATTTTTATCTTCATAAAAAAAGGCTTGATTACACCACATTTTAACTCCTTCATGTGTAATGACTACTTGTCCTAAATTATCCCTAGTTAGAACAGTTGCATTAGGAAATTTTTTATTGTCTTTATCAAAAAACCCAGCAGTTTCTATTTTTATACTAGTATTTTCTTGTGAAAAGAGTCTATTATTTATGTTTAGTGTCAGGAAAATAAGACTGAGTATGTATAATTTATTATTCAAAACTATATTTAAACAATGATTGTTTGTAAACGATCAGGACCAACGGAAATGATAGTAATTGGAATATTTAACTCTTTTTCAAGATATGAAATATACTTTTTAAGATTTACAGGGAGTTTATCAAAATCTCTAATTTTTGTTATGTCATCATTCCACCCTTCAAATTCATCATATATTGGTTTTAATGAACTATCATTAATATCATATGGCATGTATTTTATTTCTTTCCCTTTATGCTCATATGATGTACATACTTTAATTGATTTAAATCCAGATAATACATCAGATTTCATCATCATGAGTTTTGTAACGCCATTAATTTGACATGAATATTTAAGAGCTACTAAATCAAGCCAGCCGCATCTTCTAGGTCTTCCAGTTGTAGCCCCAAATTCATTTCCAACCTTACCCATTCTTTTACCATTACTATTAAATAATTCTGTAGGGAAAGGTCCAGAACCTACTCTTGTTGTATAAGCTTTAAAAATCCCAAATACTTCTTTTATTGAATTTGGAGAAACTCCTAGTCCTGTACAAGCACCTGCTGCAGTTGTATTTGATGAGGTGACATAAGGATAAGTTCCAAAATCAATATCTAATAATGATCCTTGAGCTCCTTCAGCTAAGATAGAACTTCCTTTATTTTTCTCCTGATAAATATATTCTTCTGAGTCAATAAAATTAAGACTTTTTAAAATTTTTATTGATTCAAAAAATTCTTGTTCAAGTTCTTCAAAATTATATTCTATGCTAACGTTGAAAAAATCAATTAATCTCTTATGTTTTGATTTTAATTCTGTGTACTTTTCTATCCAATTTTCAGATTCAAGATCACCAACTCTAAATCCATTTCTACCAGTTTTGTCCATGTAAGTTGGCCCTATACCTTTTAGGGTTGATCCTATTTTATTTTTTCCTTTAGATTTTTCACTTGTAGCATCAATTATTCTATGGGTTGGAAGAATTAAATGTGCTTTTCTAGAAATGAGTAGTGATTTTTTATAATTAATTCCCTCTGATTCTAAATTTTTTAATTCATTTCGTAATATAACAGGATCAATGACTACTCCATTGCCTATAATATTTACTTTGTTTTCATGAAATATGCCTGAAGGAATTGTATGTAGAACATGCTTTTTTCCGTTAAAAACTAATGTGTGACCAGCATTTGGACCTCCTTGAAATCTGGCAATTATCTTGTATCCTGAAGTTAGAACATCAACTATTTTTCCTTTTCCTTCATCACCCCATTGAAGTCCTAATAATAAATCCATTGCCATTCTTTCCTATTTATTATTATTTTTTCCGTAAAAGTATAATGAGTGATTATCTATTTTTACATTAAAAACTTCTTCAAGAGTTTTTTTAATTGTTTCAATCCTTGGGTCACAAAATTCTATAACTTCTCCAGAATCAATCAAAATAAGATGGTCATGCTGTTTATTAAAATAGCATTTTTCATAAGAGGCCTGATTATCCTGTGTGAATTGATGCTTTCTTACTAATGAGCATTTTAATAATAATTCGATAGTGTTATATAGAGTAGCTCTAGAAACTCTGTATTTTTTATTTTTCATTTTGATATACAGAGATTCTATATCAAAATGAATTTTAGTATTGTATACTTCATTTAATATAGCATATCTTTCAGGAGTTTTCCTATAACCTTTTTTATCTAAATAATTTGTAAATACTTTTTTTACAATTTCGTTATCACTTATTTTAGTTTCTTTAATCATAAGACAAATTTAATTAAAATTTAAAGTCTATTAACTTTTTCAATTCCATTTAATTTTTTAAGTTTTTCAATTGCTTTATTTACTAAATTATTAGTCTTTACAGAAATTGTAATATTTCCTTTAAAAATACCTCCATCAGTTTCAAAATTTAATTTTCGAATATTCATATTCATATTTCCAGAAATTACATTTGTAATATTATTTAACAAACCTATCTTGTCTATTCCTGTTAAATCTATTGAAACAGTAAATTCTTCCTGAGTTGAATCAATCCATTTAGCTTTAAGTATTCTATAATCATAATTTGATTGCATTCTTAATGCATTTGGACAATTCTTTTTATGAATTTTAATTCCATCATTTATTGTAATAAAACCAAAGACTTTATCCCCTGGTATCGGGCTGCAACATGTTGATATTGTATAATCTAACTTTTCTTCATTATTTCCAAAAACGAGTAAATCATACTTTTTTGTTATTTCTTCTTTTTCTATTTCTTTCTCTTGAGGTTTACGCCTTATCTTATTTTTTATATAGCTTATAAAAACATTGCTTCTGGATGATGCAAATTTCTTAATCATTGTATTATCAATAGTATTTATCCCAACTCTATAAAATAAATCTAAACTAGTACTTAGCTTAAAGAATTTTTGTAGCTCATTAATTGTTCTATCATTTAGTTTTAGTTTTAACTGTTTTAATTTTCTCCTCAATTTTTCTTTTCCTTCTTTAGCTAAATTCTTTTTCTCAGCATTTAGAGTAGATTTTATTTTACTTCTTGCTCTAGCAGTTGTTGCATAATCCATCCAATTTGCGCTTGGTTTTATTTTTTCAGACTTTAAAATTTCAACTCTATCCCCACTTTTTAGCTTTTTATTTAGAGGAACAAGTTTCCCATTAACTTTAGCCCCCCTAGTTTTAAGTCCGATTTCTGTATGAATTGCAAAAGCAAAATCTAGTGGAGTGGCGTCTACAGGTAAGGATTTTAATTCTCCTTGGGGCGTAAATACAAAGATTTCTTTTGCGTATAAGTTTAGTTTAAATTGTTCAACAAAATCAACTGCGTTAGTGTCGGGATTTTCTAAAGCTTCTTGTAATTTATTTATCCATGCATCTAAACTGTCATCAGATTTTTCATTCTTCTGTTTATACCTAAAATGGGCAGCATAGCCTTTTTCTGCTATTTCATTCATTCTTTCACTCCTGATCTGAACTTCAATCCATCTGCTTTTTGGCCCAACAACAGTTATATGTAATGCTTCATATCCAGTAGATTTTGGAGCAGATATCCAATCCCTAAGTCTTATAGGATTTGGAGTAAAATGATCTGTTACAATTGAATATATTTTCCATGCTAAAAACTTCTCATTTTTAGTATTTGATTTATATATAATTCTAACAGCAAATTTGTCATATATCTCTTCAAATGAAACATTTTGTTTAATCATTTTGTTTCTAATAGAATAGATAGACTTAGATCTCCCCTTAATTACATATTTTAGTTTTTCTTTATTCAGAGATTTACTGATAGCTTGGTTAAATTTTTTTATATATTCATCCTGATCTTTCTTATTTTCAATTAAATTTTTTGATATATCATTATAGGTTTCAGGATCTGTGTATTTTAAACCTAAATCTTCTAATTCAGTTTTTATATTATAAAGTCCTATCCTATGAGCTAATGGTGCATAAATGTAGAGTGTTTCAGATGCTTTTTTTATTTGTTTTTCTACAGGCATTGATGATAATGTCTGCATATTATGCAATCTATCCGCTATCTTGATTATTATAACTCTAACATCTTCATTTAGAGTAAGTAACATTTTTCTATAATTTTCTGCTTGTTGTGAAGTGCCAGTTTCTTTATCAAGATTAGATATTTTAGTAAGTCCATCAACAATTTTAGCAATGTTCTTGCCAAAAACTTTTTTTATATTTTTAATACTATAATTACTATTATCTTCAACTACATCATGAATGAGCGCTGCGGCAATAGATACTGCATCTAATCCAATTTCATAAGCAACTATTTTTGCTACAGCAATAGGATGAAAAATATATGCTTCTCCAGAAACTCTTCTTTGATGTTCATGCGCATCTACTGCAAAATTAAAAGCCTTTCTTATCAATTTTTTATCATCATTGTTTAATGTTTGATAACTAATCTTTAGTAGTTCTTTATATTCTTTTGCTAATGCTTTTTTTTCTAGATCAATATCTTTGACTGCCATAATCTAAAATTACCATAAACAAATTAATAGACAAAGGCTTTAATAAAAATTTAGGATTTATTATTATGTAAAATTTCTTTGTCTTTTAGCTTCATAAATGATTATAGCGCCAGAATTAGACACGTTTAAGGAGTTTGCTTGACCTTCCATTGGTATGTATATTAGCTCATTGGATTCTGAATACCATTCTTTGCTTACTCCCTCATCTTCTGATCCTAGAACTATTGCACATGCGTTGTTATAATCTATTTTTTGATATTGCTTAGAAGCTGCTAAGGAAGTTGAAATTATTTTGATTTTAGTTTTATTAAGAAAATCTATAGTTTCTTTTATATTAGATAAAATTATTTGATTGCTAAATAAGCATCCAATACTAGATCTAATAATATTAGGATTATAAAGATCAGTTTTTTGATTGATAATAAAAACTGCATCTAGGTTAGCTGCATCAGATGTTCTTAATAAAGCCCCTATATTACCTGGCTTCTCAATTCCATCTAAAATTAAAATAAGGGGAGATTTATTTTTAATTTTTAATGTATCTAAATTATGATTTTTTTTCTCAACTAAAGCTATTAATCCCTCTGTACTACTTCTGTAGGAAATTTTTTTATAAACATTATTTGTTGTTTCTATACATTCAGTCTTTCCTTTAACGTATTTTTCAATATTGTCAAAATTTATAAGGGTTGGATTATAAATAATTTTTTTGATAAAATAATTATTTCTAATAGCAATATCAATTTCTCTAATCCCTTCAACTAGAAAATCTCCTGATTCCTTTCTGGCTTTAGATTTCCTTAATATTTTAATGTATTCTTTTATCTGAGGATTAGCAGTACTTGATATTTTTTTAATCATTATATAATTTATTGTATTTCAAAATTAATGAAAGACTTTGATTATAGCTTTTGATTCCAGCTTTTACTTTATTTGCTTTTAGGAATTTGTCATAAATATTCTTAATAATAGGTTCAAATGGATTATTATAATTATTCCAAAATTCAAATGTTTCTTTATAATTTTCCAATATTCCTTTGTTGATTTGTGAGAGCTGTAAATTATAGTTTTCTTTATTGAGCTTTCTTAATTCATTTAAACATTGTCTTAAAGCAAAACTATGTCCAAAATATTGATAATAAGTATTCTTACTATTTATTAATGAAATATAGCTAATAAAATTTGCTTCCATTTCAGATGAAAATCCTATTTCATGTGCTATTTCATGACTAATAACCATTGGCTTGCTATTAACAGGAATTAAGCTATTAATGTTGTATTCATGAGTAAAAGGATTTAAATACCCGCTAAATCCCATATAAGTTAGAGGGTAGCTTAGCAACGATTCTTTAATATTATTTTTATTTCCTTTTTTATTGAAATTTGATATACTTTTTATTGATCTGTCTATGAATTTATTTCCATAGGATTGTGAATCATGTTTTTTTTCTAAATTATTATAATTAGAAATAGAAATTCTTGCACTTTCTTTAAAATTATAAGGAAGAATAACTTTTATACTGTCATTAGATGTAAGTTGAAAATGTAATTGATTTATTTTTTTAATTAATTCTAAAGAAAATTTGTTTAAATCTTCATAAGAATATTTAGTATTTTCAATTTGATTGTTTATTGGAATTCTATAATAATTTAATCCCCAGCTAAGATTAAAAAAGAAATATATTATAGACATACAAGCAAATAATTCAATAAGTAGTCTTTTGGGGTTTTTAAAATTTATAATTACCCAGTAAATAGAAAATATACTTACTATAATATAGAGGACATCTCCTATTGCAAAAGGAATATTACTAGAGGCTGTTCTAAAGAAAGTTGACAGAAATAGATATATGTGATTTGAATATACAGATTCTATTAAACTGGGATAAAACGAAATAAGCTGAATTAATAAGTATTGAGGTATTAAGCTTAAGGCTAATATTTTTTTTAATTTGAGCATAAATAAAGTTAATAAATAGATATTAATTAAATTTGTCGCATAAAACACATATATGAATAATGAAATTAGATTAATTCAGCCAAAGAGTTTATGGAATAATTTTACAGACTTAAATGCTGTCCCTAGACCTTCAAAAGAAGAGGATAAGGTAATAGATTTTTTGATTCAATTTTCCAAAAAATTAAATCTAAATTGTTTTAAGGATAGTGTAGGAAATTTAATAATTAACAAACCTTCTACAGATAACATGAAGAATTGTAAGACAATTGTTCTACAATCTCATGTAGATATGGTTCATGAAAAGAATAATGATGTTGATTTTGACTTCAAAAATTCAGGCATAAATATGCACATCGATGGGGATTGGGTAAAAGCTAGAGGTACTACACTAGGAGCTGACAATGGATTGGGTGTTGCTTCAATTATGGCCATTTTACAGAGTGATGATATACCACATCCCAAAATAGAAGCTTTATTTACAATAGATGAAGAGACTGGAATGACTGGTGCCTTGAACCTTGACGGAGCGGCATTAAAAGGGGAGATTCTTTTAAATTTGGATACAGAAGAAGATGATGAAATTTGTATTGGCTGTGCTGGGGGAATAGATATAAATATTAGTAAAACATATATGACTGATGATATTGATCCGGATAGTATTTTTGTAAAGATTCTGATTAATGGTCTTACTGGAGGACATTCTGGTGCAGAAATTCACAAGGGCCTTGGAAATTCTAATAAAATTTTAAACTCATTAATAAAAGATATTGATTCTAAATTTGATCTTAGAATAAGTGAAATTAAAGGAGGAAATCTTAGAAATGCAATTCCTAGAGAAAGTTATTCTATAGTTCAAATTAAAAAAGATGACTATTCTAAAATAAATCAAGAAATAACTAATTTTTATGATTTGAAAAAAACAAAGTATAAAGATTTAGATCCAAATTTTAGCGTTACTATTTCTAAAGTTAGTGGAGAATTTAGACCACTTGCAATCAATGATCATAAACAATTAATAGAATGTATTGAAGAATGTCCGAATGGCGTTTTTTTAATGAGTAAAACAATAGATAATTTAGTAGAAACTTCAAATAATCTAGCAAGTATCCTGGTAAGGGATGGTTCAATTGTAATTAAGTGTCTTGCCAGGTCTTCAGTCGAGAATTCAAAAAGTGAATTATCTAGCTTGATAAGCAATATCTTTAAAAATAAAGGCTTTGAAGTAAAATTATCTGGCGGATATCCAGGTTGGGAACCGAACATGAATTCAGAGATATTATCAATTGCTGTGAATTGTTACAAAAAATTATATAATGAATCTCCCAAAGTAAATGTTATTCATGCTGGATTAGAATGTGGAATAATAGGCTCACATTATCCTAATATGGAGATGATTAGTTTTGGACCTACAATTCTTGGAGCTCATTCACCTGATGAAAAAGCATCCATTTCGTCAACTAAGAAATTTTGGAGTTTTCTGATAGAAATATTAAAGAATATCCCAAAAAGAGATTAGTTCTCAGCACTTACCATGTGAATTATAAAATTCAAATCAGAGTTAGGTGTAATTAGTCCCCTAGACTGACTTCCATAAGCTAAATGAGAAGGAATATGGCAGTAAATTATATCCCCAACATTCATAGTATAAACAGCTTCTTTAAACCCTGGTATTAATTGCATATCAGGACTTAATTCCATCTCTATAGGATCATAAAATCCTCTACCTTGTTTTTCTGCATCATATTTGCCATGTATTTCATTAATTTGTTTATTATTGGACCAAAATAAGACACCATTTGTTAAATAGCCATCAGCGTATAGTTTTACTATTTTACCATTTTTTGGTTTTATTCCTCTACCTTGTTTTATTACGTATATTTTAAGTCCGGATTTTTGCTTTATTGATTTTTTGTTGTAGTCTTCTAATTTTATAATATCCAATTTTGCTAGAGAGTCCATTCTTCTTAATTCTAATTCCATTTTTCTTTCTTCATCTATTTTTAATTTCTCTTGAATTTTATCTTTATTACCCCAGGTTTTAGGAGCATCAAATAATTGTGCTGCTTCACCTTTTCTTATAATATTTAACTCATTTATTACAACATCAGTAATAGGCCTGTTTGCAATTCCAGTTTTTACGTTAGATATTAAATCTTGAATTTCTATTCCC
>CAZBCJ010000025.1:13842-14411 GCA_964490545.1 uncultured Flavobacteriaceae bacterium
CTTGGAAAGATCTTAGCTAAAGAAATGGGAATGAATTTCTATTCCATTAACTTAATGACTTAAAATCGTATGTAAACCATCAAGCCATGGAGTAGGAGCTTCTGTAATAAAAAACTGACTTCCATTTGTTGCTGGACCACTATTTGCCATGGAAAGAACTCCGGCTTTATCATGTTTTAAATTTGTAATCTCATCAATAAATTGATATCCGGGACCACCTTTCCCAGTTTTTAATGGGTCACCACCTTGAATCATAAAACCATCCATAACTCTATGGAAGATAATTCCATTATAATAAGGTTTTCCTTTAAAAACTTCTTGAACGTCTGGATGATTCCCCTCAGATAATGCTACAAAATTTGCAACAGTAATAGGTGCCTTTTCGTAGTATAATTGAGCAACCATATTTCCATGGGTTGTTTTAAATTCTGCAAATAGCCCATCTTCAAGATCAGAATGCTTATCTTGACATGAGACAATAAGGATATTTAACAATAGAAAAATTAATATTGGCAATCTAGTTTTCATTTTTATTAGTTTAGTTCAGTTTTATATTTTTTTAATGCATT
>CAZBCJ010000026.1:0-14080 GCA_964490545.1 uncultured Flavobacteriaceae bacterium
CTCTTACGATCTAGTATATTTGCAAATATGAAAATTAATATTTTCTCTATACTAATATTGTTTATATATTTTTTGAGTATAGAGTTAATATTAATTCTATTGGAGCTTATTTAGAATGACTATAAATTACTATTTTGTACAAATTATAAATATTTTTTTTTTAATTAACCATTTTTGGTGTTACATTTGTGCTTTCGTTTTTTTAACCGATTTTTGGAATGGATTTAAGATATAAAAAACAATTTTTAAGATTTTTTAATTTTAGAAATAATTTAACTTCTTCTATTTTTTTTTTAATTCATTTATTTTTCACCTTTCTTTTAATTTTTCCATTTAACTATTCATTTGCACAGGATGTTGATATAGTAGCTGGTAAATCCTTGTTTAATACTAACTGTGCAGCTTGTCACAAGCTTGATAAAAAGATGACTGGCCCTGCACTTAGACACGTTGAAGATCGACTATTAAATGAGGAAGGATTAGATAAGCAATGGCTATACGCATGGATTAGAAATAGTTCTGCAGTTATCAAATCTGGGGATTCTTATGCAAACAAAATTTATGCTGAATATAATCGATCAGTAATGACACCTTACCCCCAATTATCAGATGCTGAGATTGAAAATATTCTTGCTTATACAGCTCAAGAAAAGACAGTTCCTGCACCTAATGTATCTATCTCAACTGCAGCGGCTCAATCAAATGATTTAGGATTATCTAATGAAGTAATTTTAGGAATATTTTCCTTGTTGTTCTTCTTATTAGCTATAGGCCTATTGTTAGTTACCAATACTCTAAGAAATTTTGCTGAATTAAATGATGTTAAACTAATTGAAAAAGAAAAATCAAAACCTATATGGAAAGCTTTTATTGATAATCAATTTCTAATGCTTTGTTCTGCAATATTGTTGTTACTTGTTAGCGCATATGGATTTTATGGATGGACAATGCAATTAGGAACAAATCAAGGCTATATGCCTGTTCAGCCAATACACTTTTCACATAAAATACATAGTGGTGACAATCAAATTGATTGTAATTATTGTCATTCTTCTGCAAGAGTTAGTAAGCATTCTGGAATACCGTCTTTAAATGTTTGTATGAACTGTCATAAGACTATATATGAGTATAGCGGAGAAACAACTGAAGAATATTCAAAAACATTTTATGACGATGAAATACAAAAACTCTATAAGGCTGTAGGCTGGGATGATGATGCACAGGAATATACAGGAGCTACATATCCAGTAAAATGGGTAAGAATACATAATCTTCCTGATTTTGCGTATTTTAATCATTCACAACACGTATCTGTGGCAGGAATTGAATGTCAGACTTGTCATGGGCCAGTTGAAGAGATGGAAATTATGTTTCAGCATTCTCCATTAACAATGGGTTGGTGTATAAATTGTCATAGGGAGACTAATGTAAAGGTAAAAGACAATGAGTACTATGCTAAGATTCATGAAGAATTATCAAAAAAATATGGCGTTGAGAAGTTGACTGTTGCCCAAATGGGCGGATTAGAATGTGGTAAATGTCATTATTAATATATAGATTATAATATGTCTAATAAGAAAAAATACTGGAAGAATTTATCAGAATTGAGTTCTGAAAAAGTTACTGGCATTAATGATATTAAACAAAGAGAATTTGTTGAAGAAATTCCTGTGGATGAATTTTTAGGAGACAAAGAAAATTTATCAAATAGTTCAACATCAAGAAGGGATTTTTTAAAGTACTTAGGATTTAGTACTGCAGCAGCAACACTTGCAGCTTGTGAAGGCCCTGTTGTTAAATCAATTCCATATGTTGTTCAACCAGATGAAATAGTTCCAGGTCTGGCTAATTTTTATGCAACGACAATTTCAAATGGGTACGACTTTGCAAATATATTAGTAAAGAATAGAGAAGGAAGGCCTATAAAAATTGAACACAATAAGTTAGCGCCATCTTCATCTGCTACAAATGCAAGAGTGCATGCATCAATACTAGATTTATACGATAGCGGAAGATTAGCTCAACCGATGAAAAACGGTCTTCCAACTTCATGGGCTGAATTTGATTTTGAAACTAAAAGAAAATTAAAAGAGATTAGTGATTCATCAAAACCAATTGTATTATTAACTCAAACATTTGCAAGTCCATCCACAAGCAAATTAATTGATGATTTTAAGAAGAAATATAGCAATGTTATTCATGTTGTATATGATACTATTTCTGAATCTGCAGCTTTAGATGCATTTGAACAAAGATATGGTGAAAGAGGTCTAGCTAATTATGATTTTTCAATGGCGGATCTAATAGTCTCAATTGGAGCAGATTTTATTGGTGATTGGCAAGGAGGAGGATTTGAATCTGGATATTCAACAAAGAGAATTCCTAAAAATGGAAAAATGTCAAGACATATTCAGTTTGAATCAAATATGACATTAAGCGGAGCTAATTCAGACATGAGAATTTCTGTAAAACCTTCGGAACAAAAATTAATCTTACTATCCATATATTCTAAGTTATTTTCAATTAATAATAATATTAATCTTTCAGATAAGTTGCAAAAAACAGTAGATTCTACTGTTAGTGAAATACTAAATAGTAAAAGCAAGGCTGTATTAATTTCGGCGATTACTGATGTTAATTATCAGTCCTTAGTTCTTCAAATAAATGAAAAAATAAAAAGTAAGGCATTTAATCCAAATGAAACAATAAAATCTCGTATGGGTGATGCTAGCAAAGTTAAAGAATTGGTTCAGCAAATGAAGAATGGAGATGTTGGTGCATTGATTATGGCTGGAGTAAACCCAGCGTATTCGTTACCTAATTCTCGGGAATTTATTGAAGGATTAGAGAAGTTAGATCTCTCTATTTTGTTTACAATGAAAAATGACGAGACAGCATCACATGTAGATTATGTAGCTACATCTTCCCATTACTTAGAATCATGGGGTGATGCTGAAATTAAAAAAGGAGAATATTCATTAATTCAGCCTGTTATAAATAAATTATTTGACACTAGACAATTTCAAGATCAGTTATTGATTTGGTCAAATAGTAAAAAGTCTTATTATCAATATATTAAGGATAATTGGGAAAAAAATATTTTAGAAAAGAGCTTTTGGAATAAGGTTCTTCATGATGGGGTATATTCTAAAAAGAAAAATAACATTTCAAAAAACAAATTTTTAAGGTCAGCTGTAGATAAAACATATTATCTGGATCTTCAAGATTTAGTTGATAAAACACTATCAAATAAAAATTTATATGAATTGACATTATATCCTAAGATTGGCATGGGAGATGGACAACAAGCTAATAATCCTTGGTTACAAGAATTTCCGGATCCTTTAACAAGAGCAACTTGGGATAATTATTTGACAATCTCAGAATTTGATGCAAAAAAGCTTGACTTATATTTAGAACCTAGTACTTTCTTCAAAGAATCTAGTCATGATGCAAATGGCGGATTAAATGGAAAATATGCTATTATAAGTTTGCATGGAAATTCAATTAAAATTCCTGTAATTATTCAGCCAGGTCAAGCTAGAGGAACTGTAGGCTTGTCATTTGGTTATGGAAGATTTAGTGGAGTTAAGGATGAAATGAAAACTGGGGTCAATGCATACAAATTGTACGAAAATTTTAATGCTATTCAATTGGTATCAATTCAAGCCACTGAAGGGAAACATGAGTTTGCCTGTATTCAATTGCATAATACTTTAATGGGTAGAGGTGAGATAGTTAAGGAGACTAGTCTAGAGGTATTTAACACTAAGGATAAAAAATATTGGAATGCAGAAGCGGTAGTTTCTTTAAATCATATTGAGACGCCTGTTTCTTCTCCAAAGGTTGATTTGTGGGACGAGTTTGATAGATCTATTGGTCATCATTTTAACTTATCTATTGATCTTAATGCTTGTACTGGATGTGGAGCATGTGTAATTGCGTGTAATGCAGAAAATAATGTACCAGTAGTTGGGAAAAGAGAAATTAGGAGAAGTAGAGATATGCATTGGCTAAGAATTGATAGATACTATTCTTCTGAGGATACTTTTCATCAGGACGATAAAAAGAAAGATGATATAAGTGGTCTAGAAAGTTCTCTTAATTCATTTGGAGAATTAGAAAGTCCATCTGAAAATCCTCAAGTTGCGTTTCAGCCAATAATGTGTCAACATTGTAATCAAGCTCCATGTGAAACTGTATGTCCAGTTGCGGCAACAAGTCATGGAAGACAAGGGCAAAATCATATGGCGTATAATAGATGTGTAGGTACAAGGTATTGCGCAAATAACTGTCCATACAAGGTTAGAAGATTTAATTGGTTTTTATATAATCAGAATGATGAGTTTGATTATCACATGAATGATGATCTTGGAAGAATGGTGTTAAACCCAGATGTTACAGTAAGATCTAGAGGTGTTATGGAAAAATGTTCATTCTGTATTCAAAATACTCAAGCGGTTATTTTGAAAGCAAAATTAGAAGGAAGGCCGGTATCTGAAGGTGAATTTAATGATACCTGTGCTTGTGCTTCAGCATGTTCTACTGGAGCTATGAGGTTTGGAGACATAAATGAAAAAGACAGTGAAATAAATAAATTAAAACATGATAAAAGAGCCTATCATTTGTTAGATGCTGTAGGAACTAAACCAAATGTAGTTTATCAAGTAAAAATAAGAAACGATAAAAAAGTATAATTATTAACAAAGAAAAGTATGGGGTCTCATTACGAAGCACCAATTAGAAAACCATTAGTAGCAGGAGAAAAATCTTATCATGATATTTCTGTTGATATAGCTAGGCCTATTGAGGGAAGAGCAAATAAGCAATGGTGGATTGTTTTTTCTATATCTCTTGCTATGTTTTTATGGGGGCTAGGATGTATTATTTATACTATATCAACAGGGATAGGAGTTTGGGGATTAAATAGGACTGTTGGTTGGGCATGGGATATTACAAATTTTGTTTGGTGGATAGGAATAGGACACGCAGGGACTTTGATTTCAGCAGTTTTACTACTGTTCCGTCAGAGGTGGAGAATGGCAATAAATAGATCAGCTGAAGCAATGACAATTTTTTCTGTTATTCAGGCTGGATTATTTCCAATCATTCATATGGGAAGACCTTGGCTTGGATATTGGATGGTGCCTATCCCAAATACTTTTGGGTCACTCTGGGTTAACTTTAACTCTCCTTTATTATGGGATGTATTTGCAATATCTACCTATTTATCAGTATCACTAGTATTTTGGTGGACAGGCTTATTACCAGATTTTGCTATGATTAGAGATAGAGCAGTTAAGCCTTTTCAAAAGAAAATATACAGTATACTTAGTTTTGGATGGACAGGTAGAGCAAAGGATTGGCAAAGATTCGAGGAAGTATCTTTAGTACTAGCTGGATTAGCAACACCGTTAGTATTATCTGTGCATACAATCGTGTCTTATGATTTTGCTACTTCTGTAATTCCAGGATGGCATACTACAATATTTCCACCTTATTTTGTTGCTGGAGCAATTTTTTCTGGTTTTGCAATGGTACAAACCTTGCTAATTGTTATGAGAAAAGTTTGCAACTTAGAAGAATATATTACAGTACAACATATTGAGCTAATGAATATTGTTATAATGATTACAGGGTCTATAGTCGGAGTAGCATATATTACTGAGCTTTTTATTGCTTGGTACTCTGGAGTAGAATACGAACAATATGCGTTTTTAAATAGAGCAACTGGACCATATGCTTTTGCTTATTGGTCAATGATGACATGTAATGTTTTTTCTCCTCAGCTTATGTGGTTTAAGAAACTTAGAACAAGTATTGTGTTCTCATTCTTTATATCAATTGTAGTAAATATTGGAATGTGGTTTGAGCGTTTTGTAATTATTGTTACTTCACTTCACAGAGACTACTTGCCATCATCATGGACTATGTTCTCGCCAACTTTTGTTGATATTAGTATTTTTATGGGAACTATAGGGTTTTTCTTTCTATTATTTTTATTATATGCTAGAACATTCCCTGTAATTGCTCAAGCTGAAGTGAAAACAATATTAAAAACTTCAGGGCAGAAGTATAAGACATTAAGAGAATCTGGAAAATCATTAACTGGAACAGGTGCTGATAAAAGAACATCAGTAATAAAGGAATTAAACAAATAGCTAAGAAATGAAACCTGCAAAAATAGTTCGCGCTTTATATAATGATGATGATATTTTATTGTCTGCTATTAAGACTATTAGGGAGAACAAATATGATATAGAGGAGGTATATACACCATTCCATGTTCATGGTCTAGATAAAGTATTAGGCCTGGAGCCAACTAGAATAGCTATTGCATCATTTATTTACGGATGTATTGGATTTACAGTTGCAATTTTAATGATGAACTATACAATGATTGCAGATTGGCCACAAAACATAGGAGGGAAACCGAGTTTTAGTTACATTGAAAATATGCCATCTTTTGTTCCAATAATGTTTGAATTAACGGTATTTTTTGCTGCTCATTTAATGGTTATAACTTTCTATCTTAGAAGTAAAATGTGGCCTTTCAAGACTGCAGAAAATCCTGATCCTAGAACTACCGATGATCATTTCTTAATTGAAATATCTGTTAGTGAGGTTACAGGAAAATTAAAAAATTTATTGAAGAATTCTGGGGCTGTTGAAATTAATATAATTGATTCAAAAGAACATTAATTATTATGAGGATAGTTTACAAAATAGTAATAATAATTATTGCATTATTTTTTAATTCATGTAAAAATAATGAATACCCAAATTATGAATATATGCCAAATATGTACGAATCAACTGGATATGAGACCTACGCAGAGAATATGCTTTTTGAAAATGGTCAGGCAGCTTTAAATCCTGTGGATGGAACTATCCCTAGAGGGCATTCATTATATCAATATGAAGATTCAAATTCAGGATATGAATTAGCAAAAAATAATCTTCAAAACCCATTAGAGGATGATGAAATAAACATGTTTAAAGCTAAAGAATTATATGAAATCTATTGTGGAGTTTGTCATGGTAATAAGGGTGATGGACAAGGAATTTTAATGAAAAGAGAAAAAATATTAGGTATTCCAAGCTACGCGGATCAAGGAAGGGATATAACTGAGGGAAGTGTATATCATGTTATATATTATGGGAGAAATACTATGGGATCTCATGCAAATCAATTAAATGAAAAGGAAAGATGGCTTGTAACATCATATGTGATGAAATTAAAATCAGATTTAAAAAAATAATTGAATTATAATATGTATAAAATTTCAAATGGTATTAAGATTTTTTCATTTACGCTAATTCTATTAGGAAGTATAGGCTGGACCTATAGCTATATGGAATCTCATAAGACTATTGATCAAGTAAAAGAAATGTTAATGCATGAATCTTCTCATGGATCATCACATGCAGTGCAATCAGATCATATGGAACAAATTAATGAGGATCATCATAATGATTCTCATGAATCTTCTAATGATGACGAGCATGCAGAACATGTTATGCATCAGATTCACAATCGTCCTTATGCAGCCTTATATGTAGCGGCATTTTTCTTTATGATGATTTCACTTGGAGCACTAGCTTTTTATGCAATTCAGTACGCATCACAGTCAGGATGGTCTCCAGTATTATTTAGGGTAATGCAGGCCATAACATATTATTTATTGCCTGGAGCTTTAATAGTACTTGCTATAGCATTTTTTGCAGACAAACATTTATTTATTTGGATGGATCCTGATGTTGTCGCCCATGATAAATTGATACAAGCAAAATCAGGATGGCTAAATAAATCTGCATTTCTAATAAGAGGGTTAATATTTATTGGAGGATGGAGTTTATATAGATATTTTTCTAGAAAATTCTCTTTAGCTCAAGACCTTGCAAATGACAATAAAAATTTTAAAAGAAATTTTCAAATTTCAGCTGGATTCCTGGTCTTTTATATTTATACAGAATCAATGATGTCTTGGGATTGGGTGATGAGTGTAGACCCTCATTGGTTTAGTACATTATTTGGATGGTATGTTTTTGCTAGTATGATTGTTAGTGGAATAACAACAATAGCATTGATGACAATATACTTGAAATCTAAGGGTTATTTGAAATTTGTTAATGACAGTCACCTTCATGATTTGGCAAAATATATGTTTGGGTTTAGTGTATTTTGGGCTTATTTATGGTTTTCACAATTTATGCTAATATGGTATGCAAATATTCCTGAGGAAGTAACTTATTTTGTCACTAGAATAGAGGACTATAATATCCCATTTTTTACTATGTTTGCACTAAATTTTATTTTTCCATTTTTAGTGTTAATGAATAGTGATTATAAAAGAGTTCCTTGGTTTATAGTTATGGCTGGAATGATAATACTTGTAGGGCACTATATGGATGTATATAATATGATTATGCCTGCAACTGTTGGAGATAGATGGGGTTTTGGTTTGTCAGAAATTAGTGCTCTGGCATTATTTACAGGATTATTTATAATATTAGTTTTTTATTCACTTTCTAAGGCTCCGCTTTTAGCAAAAGGGAATCCTTTTATAAAGGAGAGTGAAAATTTTCATTATTAAAATATTGTTGAACGAATGATTACACTTTTTATAACATTAATATTAATTTTTATTTCAATTGCAATATGGCAGATGATCAAAATTTTTGATTTGTCTCGAGCCTTAAGAGGAGAAAAAATAGATGATTCTCAAATTGCCAATGATAAGGATAATAGACTTAATGCAAGGCTTATGTTAGGCTTTCTTGCCTTTATATATGGCATTACAATTATTTGCATTTTAAAATACGGTCATTTTCCTCTTATTACTGATGCAGCATCAGAGCATGGTGTAGATAATGACACATTAATGATAAGCACATTAGTATTAATATTTATTGTACAGACAATTACTCAGTTTATGCTTCATTATTTTGCCTATAAATACAAAGGTCAAAAAGGAAATAATGCGCTATTCTATACTGATAATCATAAACTTGAAATTATTTGGACAATAATCCCAGCAATAGTTCTTACAGGGTTTATTACCTATGGACTTTTAACATGGGCTGATGTAATGAATATATCACAGGATGATGATGCGATGGTAGTTGAATTATATGCTCAACAATTTAATTGGAAAGCAAGATATGCTGGGAACGATAATTCTTTAGGGAAAAGTAATGTTAGATTAATTGATATAGATCGAGCGAATATTCTTGGAATTGACGAGTCTGATCCAAATGCTAGTGATGACATAATAACTACTGAATTACACTTGCCAGTTAATAAGCCAGTGTTGTTTAAGATGCGTTCACAGGATGTGCTTCACTCGGCATATATGCCTCATTTTAGAGCTCAAATGAATTGTGTACCTGGAATGGTAACCCAATTCTTATTAACGCCTAATATGACAACTCAAGAGATGAGGAATACTCCAAGTATGATAGATAAAGTTCTTACAATTAATAAGATTAGAGATGAAAAAAGCAAAGAATTAATTAAAAAGGGAGAAGAACCTCTTGATCCATATGATTTTGATTATGTCCTTCTTTGTAATAAGATTTGCGGTAAATCTCATTACAATATGCAAATGAAAATAATTGTTGAATCGCAGGAAGATTTCGATAAGTGGATAAATCAACAAACCGTTTTTAAAAATTCATTAATAGCTCAGAATTAAAATTGAAGATATGTCAGAATATATAGAATTTGATAAGGATCATCACGAACATCACCCCAAAGAAACTTTCATAACAAAGTGGATTTTTAGCCAGGACCATAAGATGATTGCAAAACAATATCTTTTTACAGGAGTTATATTTATGGGTATAATAGGAATTTTGATGTCTTCATTAATTAGAATGCAATTAGCTTGGCCTGAAGAACCAAATGTAATTTTTGAATTTCTTCTAGGTAAATGGGCTCCAGAAGGCGTAATGGATGCAGATATTTATTTGGCACTAGTTACTATGCATGGGACAATAATGGTATTCTTTGTACTAACAGCCGGACTAAGTGGAACATTCAGTAATCTTTTGATCCCCCTTCAATTAGGGGCTAGGGATATGGCTACAGGATTTTTAAACATGATTGCTTATTGGCTGTTCTTTGTTTCAACTGTTCTTATGGTAGCTTCAATTTTCGTTGAGGCTGGTCCAGCGGCAGCTGGATGGACAATTTATCCACCGCTTAGTGCATTAGAGATTGCACAACCAGGATCGGGATTAGGTATGACATTGTGGTTAGTATCAATGGCAGTTTTTATTGCTTCTTCACTTTTGGGATCATTAAATTATATTGTTACAATTATTAATTTAAGAACTAAGGGAATGACTTTAACTAGAATGCCTTTAACAATATGGGCATTTTTCATTACTGCAATTCTTGGTGTAATTTCTTTTCCGGTTTTATTATCAGCAGCACTACTACTTATAATGGATCGTAGTTTTGGAACTTCATTTTTCCTATCAGATATTTTTATTCAAGGAGAAGTTTTACATTATCAAGGAGGATCACCAATTCTTTTTGAACATTTATTTTGGTTCCTTGGACATCCAGAAGTATATATAGTATTATTACCTGCATTAGGTATTGCTTCTGAAGTAATTGCAACTAATTCACGAAAACCAATATTTGGTTATAAAGCTATGGTAATGTCAATACTGGCTATAGGATTTTTATCTGTTGTTGTATGGGGACATCATATGTTTATAACAGGGATGAATCCATTTTTAGGTTCAGTATTTACCTTTACTACATTATTAATTGCCATACCTTCAGCTGTAAAAGCATTCAACTATATTGCTACATTATGGAAGGCAAACATTCAATTTAATCCTGCAATGTTATTTTCAATAGCTTTCGTTTCTACCTTTATTACAGGAGGTGTAACAGGGCTAATTCTAGGTGATAGTGCATTGGATATTAATGTTCATGATACGTATTTTGTCGTAGCACATTTCCATTTTGTGATGGGTATTTCAGCACTATATGGTATGCTTGCAGGAATTTATCATTGGTTCCCTAAACTATTTCAAAGGATGATGAATAAAAATCTTGGATATATACACTTTTGGGTAACAGCTATTTGTGCCTATGGCGTCTTTTTCCCAATGCATTTTATAGGAATGGCAGGACTCCCCAGAAGATATTATACCAATTCAAACTTTCCATTGTTTGACGATTTAGCAGATACAAATACAATAATTACAGTATTTGCAATAATAGGAGCTTTAGTACAAATTGTGTTTTTATATAATTTTATTTATAGTATTTACTATGGTAAAAAGGCTCCACAAAACCCTTGGAATTCTACAACTTTAGAATGGACTGCTGCAATGAAGCATATTCACGGAAACTGGCAAGGAAAAATTCCAGAAGTTTATAGATGGCCATATGACTACAGCAAACCTGGATATAAAGAGGATTTTGTGCCACAGCATATTCCTCTTAAAAAAGGAGAAGAAGAATATTAGCTCCATTTTAACTCATTAATTTTGAAGCCTTTCTTTTTAGAAAGGCTTTTTCTTTATCTTTGTTTTTATGAATGAAAATTTAGATCCTTCATCAATTAATTTATCCCCTGAGGAGCAGGAGTTTGAGAATAATTTAAGACCTAATTCTTTTGATGATTTTAGTGGACAGGATCAAGTTATTGACAATTTGAAAATTTTTGTTCAAGCCTCAAATCAAAGAGGTGACGCATTAGATCACACCTTATTTCATGGACCACCAGGGCTTGGAAAAACAACTCTTGCACATATATTAGCAAAGGAACTTGAAGTTGGAATAAAAGTAACTTCTGGACCTATTTTAGATAAGCCAGCTGATTTAGCAGGACTGTTAACTAATCTTGAAGAGAGAGATGTTTTATTTATTGATGAGATTCATAGACTAAGCCCAGTTGTAGAAGAATATTTGTATTCTGCAATGGAGGACTATAAAATTGATATTATGATAGAATCAGGTCCAAATGCAAGATCAGTAGAAATTAATTTAAATCCTTTTACATTAGTTGGAGCTACTACAAGATCGGGATTATTAACTGCTCCAATGCGGGCTAGATTTGGCATAAGGAGTAGACTGGAATACTATTCTTCTGAGATTTTATCTACTATTATTGAAAGAAGTTCAAAAATTTTAGATGTAAAAATTTCTATGGAAGCAGCTATTGAGATTGCTGGTAGAAGTAGAGGCACACCAAGAATTGCTAATTCATTATTACGAAGAATTAGAGACTTTGCCCAAATTAAGGGAGATGGTTCCGTAGACATATCTATAACTAAGAGTAGCTTAAAAGCTTTAAATGTTGATATTAATGGGCTTGATGAAATGGATAATAAAATATTGAATACTATTATAGACAAATTTGCAGGAGGTCCTGTAGGAATAACTACTCTATCTACTGCAGTTAGTGAAAATTCTGAAACAATTGAAGAAGTCTATGAACCTTTTCTGATTCAACAGGGTTTTATAATGAGAACTCCAAGAGGCCGTCAGGTTACAGAGCTTGCATATAAACATTTAGGACGAATACCTAAGTCTGGTCAGAAGGGGCTATTCTAATTTCTAAATATTTTTTCAATACTTGAAAAATAAAGAGCATTACACGGAATTAATTAAAAATGAAGCTAAGAGATTAGGATTTATTTCTTGTGGAATAAGTAGAGCAGAATTTTTAGAGGATGAAGCTCCAAGATTAGAGAAATGGTTGAAAATGAAGATGAATGGAGAAATGAAGTATATGGAGAATTATTTTGAAAAGCGTCTTGACCCTACAAAACTAGTTGATGATGCCAAAAGTATAATCTCTCTTTCATATAATTATTTTCCTGAAGATTTACAAAACAAGGAAGCTCCAAAAGTTTCAAAATATGCATATGGCATGGATTACCATTATGTGATAAAAGAAAAGTTAATTTTTTTCCTAACATTTATAAAAGATAAAATTGGAGATGTTCATGGAAGAGCTTTTGTTGATTCTGCACCAATCCTGGAAAAAGCATGGGCTGCTAAAAGCGGTATAGGATGGGTTGGAAAAAATTCAAATTTAATTACTAAGCAAGTTGGATCATTTTATTTTTTAGCAGAACTTATAGTTGATTTAGACCTCGATTATGATAGAATTGAGTCTGATCATTGTGGGGAATGTACAGCATGTATAGATTCATGCCCAACAGAGGCAATAGCTCAACCATATGTAGTAGATGGGAGCAAATGTATTTCATATTTTACAATTGAATTAAAAGAAAATATACCAAAAGAATTTAAAGGAAAATTTGATGATTGGGTTTTTGGGTGCGATATATGTCAAGATGTTTGCCCATGGAATAAATTTTCAAAACCTCATAAGGAGCCTTTATTCAAGACTAATTCTGAACTTATTAAGATGAGTAGAGATGAATGGAATGAAATTACTGAAGAGACTTTTAATAAAATTTTCAAAAATTCAGCTCTTAAAAGAACAGGATATAAGGGATTAACAAGAAATCTTAATTTTATTAAATCTCCTTAATACTTTAATTTTTTATTTAAGTATTATGGTGATAATTTTAGTAAATTTGAGTCTTTAAATTCTTATTATGATAACCCATGTTAAAGGAAGATTAGTTGAAAAAGCTCCAACTAGTGTTGTAATTGAATCTAATGGAATAGGCTATTTAATAAATATTTCTTTAAATACATTCTCACAAATTCCAGATAATGAAAATTTAAAATTATATACCCATCTTCAAATTAAGGAGGATTCTCATACGCTTTACGGATTCTTCACAATAAAGGAACGAGAAATCTTTAGACTTTTAATATCTGTTAATGGCATTGGTTCAAATATTGCAAGAACCATGCTCTCATCAATTTCTCCTGATCAAATAATTGATGCCATATCTAGAGAAAATGTTTCTTTAATACAATCTGTTAAAGGTATTGGATCAAAAACTGCTCAAAGAGTTATAATAGACCTACGAGACAAAATTCTAAAAGTCTATGATTTAGATGAAGGAATTAACTCTTCAAACAATACTAATAAAGAAGAAGCGTTATCTGCATTAGAAGTCTTAGGAA
>CAZBCJ010000027.1:0-13899 GCA_964490545.1 uncultured Flavobacteriaceae bacterium
TTTAATTAAATTCAATCCATTAAATCTATTTAAAATAAACATTATTACAATTCCTATTCCTGCATTCAAAAACCCACCATAAATTCCAAGAAAAAAAAATATAATTATTGAAAAAAATAAATATTTACCATTAATTTTTTCTATCAATTTAGAATCTACTCTATTTTTATTAACAATTATCATAACACCAATTGTAATTATAACTATTGCTAAAATTCTATTAAATAATTTATCATCAATTTCAATAGCAATTAAGGCTCCTATTACAGCTCCAAAACTTGCACTAATTCCTAGATATATATTAAAAGGAAAAGTTGAAACTCCTTTACTTCTATAGCCTAAAGATCCTATTAAAGACTGTACAACTATAACAACACGATTTGTTCCATTTGCTATACTTGGAGGTAATCCTAAAAAAATTAAAACAGGTAAAGTAAAAGCAGATCCTCCGCCAGCAAGAGTATTAATTATACCAGCAGCTAAACCTACAAATGCCAATAACACTATCTCTAAAATCTCTAACATTAAGTTAATTAAGACAATGTGTAAAGTAATATAAAATTATGTTATAAACTCAAAGACATAAAGTTTTCTAATAAATAAAAGGGTATTATATTTGCTGCCAAATTGGAGGAATGGCAGAGTGGTCGAATGCGGCAGTCTTGAAAACTGTTGAGGGTCACACCTCCGGGGGTTCGAATCCCTCTTCCTCCGCGACTATTTGATAAGAATAGCCTTTCATAGAACATATCGTAGAATGAAAGGCTATTTTTTATTAACTTAATCGTTTAATAATTAAACTGATGAAAAATAAACAAATAACTTACATTAAATACCCTTTATTATTAATTGGGTTTACTCTTTGTGTATGTGGTGTAAGATGGTTAATTCATGATCAACCATGGATTTTAGATCAAGTTGCTAATGAAGAAAGATTGCAAATGTCTTTTGTCGATCTTTTTTTAATTGAAGGAAACACAACATTGAGCGCATATTTAACTCAGATATATAGGTTTCTAGGCCTTTATGTTTTTGGATTAGGATTTTTTCTGCTTTCTTTTTCTACCTCTAGAATGTTGGAAATTTCTATAGTACGTAAGACGGTTTTATATGTTCTAGGAATATTACTTGTTTCTAATTTAATACTAGCTTATTTTTGGATACCTTCTTCTCATTTTATTTATGTAATGTGGGCTACTATTGTCTTATATTTTGTGAGTTTATATAATCACATAAAATAAAATCATAAAATAGTGAGAAATACTTCCCATTAATACGAAAAGATGCCAAATGGTATGCGAATACTTTAAATTATCTAGACTATAAAAAATAACTCCCAAAGTATAACAAACTCCACCTAAAACCATAAGGTAGATTCCATAAAGATCTATATAGAGTAGGATGTTATTGAATTCAATAACTATTAACCAACCCATTACCAAGTATAATAAAAGAAAGAGAGATTCAAATTTACCAGTTAAGAAAATTTTAAAAAAAGTTCCAAATAGAGCTAATGCAGTTACTATTAAAAAAACAAATAAGCCTTGACCATCATAAAGAGTTATAAGACAAACAGGAGCATATGAACCAGCTATTAAATAATATATGCTTATGTGATCAAAAATTCTAAACTTCTCTTTTAGAATTGGGTTAGTAGTGAAATGATACAGAGATGAAGCTAAGTATACCAAGATAAGTCCAAAAACATAAAAAATAATACTCCATGTACTTAGTAAAGTTATGTGTTGGTCATAATAAAACAGAACAGGAGCTCCTATAATGCTAAGAATTAAACCAATAAAATGCGAGGATGTGTTATACAACTCCTCTTTTTTAATTTCTTGAATTTTTAATTTTAAGGATTTTAACATATTACATTCCATTGATCTTTTAAAATCCTAAGAAGAAATTAATAAAATAGCAACTTATTGTTCTTCTACAATACGACCAGGAGTATACGGAGCACCTACGGCTTTTAATTCATCCTCTAATTTCTTAATATCTTCCTTCATTAAATTTTCAATTTCAACTTTTATCGGTAAATATTCTTCTTTGGCAATTGCAAAACTTCTCACATGAGTAAGAGTTGGTGCAGCAGTAGAATATTTCTGTTCATAAACCATTGAGCCTAATCTACTTGAAGGAGATGTAAGTTGTTGAATATCTAACCTTCTTTTAACAGAATCTCCATACAATCTAGTATTTATATCCTTAACCCTTAATTCTATGTCTCTTATAGTATTAGATAAAGGTCCTATTGGTTTTTCAACTACTTTTACAGCTTCTTTAATGTATTTTAACTTGTTAGAAATTTCAGAAAGAATACGACCACTAGCTGACATTTCACCAAGTAATTCTGATACTTCTCTTTGAAAGGCAACTTTAGCGGCTCTATCTTCTGCTGGCATTACTGTATTATCTAAAGCTTTAACATTAAATGATACTGGAGAAACTAAATTAGTAATAGCCCCCTTATCATATAAATCTAATTCAATTGTATAAGTACCAGGATTAACAAGTGTTCCTTCCGAAACCCCAGCAAATGGGTTATAAAAAGATGAACTACTTAAATCTATAGGACTATTTTCTTCATATCTAAGGTTCCAATGAAAACGTTGTAATCCTTTTGAAGGTTTTTTAAACACTTTTTTGACTACTTTGCCGGAAGCATCCTTTATTGTAAAAATTAAGTTTGGCTTTTCTTCATTTACCTCTGCATATAGCTCATCATAAGAAGGGTATGTTGCATCTTCTTCAGATTTAACTTGCTTCTTTTCTTTCTTTTGCCTGTTATCTTTTATAGATTTATAACTATTTCCATAATAATAAGATACTATGGCAACAGGATCTAGATTTTCTGCACTATAAAATTGATCGCCCTGAAACGCTTTTCCAGGGAGTCCAAGGGGCATAGCTTTTTCCCACATTAAAGCGTCTCTAATAGGATATATATCTGCTTTTACCTTTATATCTGCGTTTTCAATGTTTCTTAAAGCAGAATAATCATCCATTACATAAAAACCTCTCCCAAATGTTCCTAAAACTAAATCATTTTCACGTCTTTGAATTGCTATATCTCTAACTGCAATGGTTGGTAGCCCATTACCTAATTTTTTCCATCTCTCACCTTTGTTTGGAGAAAAGAATACCCCAAATTCAGTTCCACAAAAAATAAGGCTTTTATCTACATGATCTTCTTCAATTGAATACACACTTCCTCTTTTAGGTAAATTATTACTAATAGATTTCCAGCTATTTCCTCTGTCTTCAGATTTAAAGACATATGGTGTAAAATCACCATACTTATGATGATTAAAGGCAGCATACATTAAGTTAGAATCATGCTGAGAAAGATATACACTATTAACATAAGATTGATTTGGCGCTCCTGAAATATTATCTACTTTACGCCAAGTTTTACCACCATCTTCAGTAATTTGAATTAAACCATCATCTGTTCCTATAGCCATAAAGTCTGGATCAATTGGTGATTCTGATAATGCAACAATAGTACCATAAGGAGATGTTGAACCATTTTTTTCAACTGCATCTATGCTAATTACTCGGTCATATACTTTAAGTGTATTTCTATCTATTTGTCTAGAAAGATCTTCACTTATAACTTCCCAGCTATTTCCATAATCATCTGACTTAAAGACTTTGTTAGCAGCAAAATACAATCTTCCTGTTTTATGATGACTGACTGCTAGTGGAGCATCCCAGTTCCATTTGTAATCCAACTCGCCTTTTCGAGCTATAGGTTTTATGCCTACCTCTTCCCCACTTTTCTTATCATACCTTACAAGCCAGCCGTATTGAGATTGTGCATATACTATATTTGGATTTTCCGGATCAACCTGTGATTCAAAACCATCTCCACCATGAGTTATAAACCAGTCTTGATTTGTAATCCCATGAGCAGTATTAACTCTAGAAGGACCTCCAATACTAAAATTATCTTGTGTTCCTCCATATATATTATAAAATGGAGAATCATTGTCTACAGCAACTTTATAAAACTGAGTAACTGCTAGATTCTCTTTAAAATCCCAATTATTAGCTGCATCGAATGTTTCATATATACCACCATCAGAGCCAACAAGCCAATGTTTGTTATTGTCTGGGTTAATCCATATAGAATGATTGTCAACATGTTTAAAATCTTCTCCTACTTTTTTAAATGTCTTTCCACCATCATGAGTGACATGCATCCACGTATCCATAGAATACACAGTATTTACGTCTACTGGATCTGCAATAATTTCTTGATAATAATTTCCACTTGTTACACGACTACTCTGTTTATCCCAACTAGCTCCTCTATTAGTAGACTTGTAAAATCCTCCTTTTCTTTCTGATGCTTCAACTATTGCATAAATCACCTCTGGATTAGCTGGAGATATAGCAAGTCCTATACGTCCCATTTCTACTTTTGGAAGTCCTTTATTTATCTTATTCCATGTTGAACCTCCGTCAGTTGTCTTATGTAAGCCAGAACCTGGACCTCCTCCTACATAAGTATACACATGTCTTCTTCTTTGGTGAGTTGATGCATATATTACGTTTGGATCTCTAGGGTCCATTACAATATCATTCACTCCTGTATGCTCGTCTACAGATAATATATTACTCCATGTTTTGCCACCATCTTTAGTCATATATAAACCTCTATCCCCTCCTTTGTTCCATAAAGGACCAATAGCAGCAACATAAACTACATCTGAATTATTAGGGTGAACAATGATTTTTCCAATATGTTCTGAGTTTTTTAAGCCCATATTTTTCCAAGACTTCCCTCCATCATTAGATTTATATACTCCATCCCCATATGCTACTGATCTCTGGTTGTTATTCTCGCCTGATCCAACCCATATTACACTACTGTTATTGGGATCCATAGTTACGCATCCTATTGAATATGATTCTTCACCATCAAATACTGGTGTATACTCTAAACCTGCATTTGTAGTCTTCCATACGCCTCCAGAAGATACAGCTACATAATACTCAAATGGGTTATCAGGATTAACAGCAATATCTGATATTCTTCCTGAAGTAAGTGCTGGTCCTACAGACCTCCATTTTAAAGCACTTATGCTTATCTCATCAAGAGGTTGTGATTTATCCTTCTTTTGTTTTTGGCTATAAGAAAGGTTTGTGATTAAAAATAGTACTAGAATGTATAATAAGGTATATTGTCTCATAATGAAGTATATTAAATTGTATAACGAGACAATTTATGAAAAAATTTTTATTTAATGATATCTAAGTTTTCAACAGGTTTTTTAAGATAACTAACAAATTTTCTTCGTTCCATTTTTTTAAGCTGATCTGAACCAAAACCTTCCTTAGATCCTTGAAAAATAATTCTCCATATCTTACCTTTTTTTGATTCAGATATAAACAAGGAACCATCAGGTCCTTGAGCTAAGCCCATAGGTCTATATTTTGCATCTTTCATTTGTTTTATTATATCAACTCCTGCAAAACCATCAGCAAATACTTCCCATTCTCCAGTGGGTTTTCCATCTTGAAATGGAATAAAACCAACTATGTAGCCTGCTTGTGGGTAGGGTGTTCGATTTGTTGATCCATGAAATGCAATAAAAGCACCGTTTTTATATCTTTCTGGAAATTGATCTCCAGTATAAAATAATAGATCGTTTGGTGCCCAATGTGCGGGCAACCCTAATATAGGATCTTTATAGCCATTGGCTTCTTTTTTACCATCTCCACCATATTCTGGAGCTAACATTCTTTTTTCCTTAAAATGATCGTAGTAAGTATAAGGCCAACCAAAATCATCTCCTTCTTCAATTAACATAAACTCATCTGCAGGTAAAACAGAATTTTCCCACTGTGAAAAATACTTAGGAGCATGATTATATAAATAATCCCTTCCGTGGTTTACTGCATATAGTTGATCATCTTTTTTATTCCAAGTTATTCCTACTACGCTTCTTATTCCAGTAGCATATCTTATTCCATCATTTAAACTTTGATTTAGTTTATTCTCATCAAACTTCCATATTGCCCCTAAATACTCAAGCTCATCACAAGGATCTTTGCCTAGAACTGTTGCCATAGGATCATCATAACCTCTTGTTAAATCTTCACACGAATTTGTATATCCACTGAAAGTAACATACATCCCTCCTTTTCCATCAAATGCTAAGGATTTAGCATTGTGCCATCTAATAGGATAAGGATCTATAACTAGTGCCTCAGGTTTACTATCAGGAATTAATTTTGATTTTTCTAACTTCTGTCTATATACTACAAGCTCAGAGCTATAGTACAAATATCCGTTGTGTATTTTCATCTCTGTTGCAAATCTCCCATCATTTGGGTAATCTCCAAAACGCTCAGTTATATCTGCTTTTCCGTCTCCATCAACATCTCTTAGAGCAACATTTCCGTTCTTTCCACTATCTGTTCTTAACTTAACATATATATCTCCATTAGTATTAACTGCTATATGCCTACTCTCTCCAACGCCATCACTTACCACTAAAGCTCCAAAACCATCTGGCAGCAGAAGACCTCCATTGTCAGAATCTAGAATTAATCCTGTTTCATTACAGCTATAAAAAAATGATAGGATGATTAATATTATTAACTTATTGTTCATTTAGAATATTTTGCTAAATTGAGTCGCAATTGCAAATTTAATTAAAATCAAATAAGACTGACATGTCAAGATCGTTTATACTACTAAACATTGTATTATTTTCAATTTCTATTCAATTAACTGCTCAAGGGATTTTTCAAGAAAAGAATAATTTCACTAGACAAGACACTTTAAGAGGTACGATTACCCCTGAAAGATCTTGGTGGGATTTAAATTATTATCATTTAGATATTAAAGTTGATCCTGAGAAGAAAACCATTAAAGGAAGTAATACTGTTGGATACACTGTTTTAAAATCTAATAAATTAATGCAAATTGATCTTCAAGAACCTATGGAGATTACTGCAGTTAAACAAAACAACAAATCATTAGACTTTTCTAGAGAAGGTAATGCCTATTTTATAGAATTAAAGAAAAAACAAAAACCTGGTAAAGTAAATTATATTACCATTGAATATGAAGGGAATCCTAAAGTAGCTATTAGAGCTCCTTGGGATGGCGGATTATCTTGGGAAAAGGATGAAAATGGAATAGATTTTATTGCCACATCTTGTCAGGGTTTAGGAGCAAGCGTATGGTGGCCAAATAAAGATCATATGTATGATGAGGTTGATAGTATGCTTATGAGTGTAAATGTTCCTAAACATCTAGTTAATGTGTCTAATGGCAGATTAAGAAATGTAATTGAAAAAGATGATAACACTAAAACATACCAATGGTTTGTTAGTAATCCAATAAATAATTATGGAGTAAATATTAATATTGGCGATTATGTCAATTTTTCTGAAAAGTATGATGGTGAAAAAGGAATTCTTGATATAGACTATTATGTGCTTAGAGATAATTTAGAAAAAGCAAAGGAGCAATTCAAACAAGTTCCTATGATGTTAGATGCTTTTGAATATTGGTTCGGCCCCTACCCCTTTTATGAAGACAGCTTTAAACTTGTGGAGGTTCCTTATTTAGGGATGGAACACCAGAGTTCTATCACCTATGGAAATAAATATATGCAAGGATACCTAGGAAGAGATTTGTCTCGTACTGGTTGGGGACTAAAATTTGATTACATAATTATTCATGAATCGGGACATGAGTGGTTTGCTAACAATATAACCTACAAAGATATAGCTGATATGTGGGTTCATGAAGGGTTTACATGCTATTCTGAGAACCTATATGTTGATTATCATTTTGGAAAGCAAGCTTCGGCAGAATATGTAATTGGATCTAGAAGAGGTATAGGAAATAGAAAACCTATTATTGGACCTTATAATGTAAATAAAGGAGGTTCAGGTGATATGTATGCAAAAGGAGCTAACCTACTGCATACATTGCGACAAATTGCAAAGGATGATCAAATATGGAGACAAATTTTAAGAGGATTAAATAAAGAATTTTATCATCAAACTGTTACTTCCAAACAAATCGAGGATTATATTTCAGAAAATATTGGTTTTGATCTAACATTTGTTTTTGATCAGTATTTAAGAGATATCCGAATTCCTATTTTAGAATACTCTATAATGAACAATGTTTTAAAATATCGTTGGGCAAACACAATTGATGGATTTAATATGCCTATAGAGGTTTCAATAGATAACAATAAACAATGGTTATATCCAGAAAATTCATGGAAAGAAACAGCTATAAAACAGGAATTTATTGAGATTGATAAAGATTATTATGTTTTTAATAAAGATCTAAGAATTGTAGAGTAATTAATACTATGAATACAGGCTTTGAATTTTGGGATTATTTTGTTTTTATAAGCTATGCTTTTGTGATTTTAGCTATTGGATTGTGGGTTTCTAGAAGTAAAGATGGTAAAGAGAAAAGTGCAGAGGATTATTTTTTAGCAAGCAAATCCCTTCCATGGTGGGCTATTGGTGCATCACTGATAGCTGCAAATATTTCAGCTGAGCAATTTATAGCAATGAATGGTTCGGGGTTTGCAGCTGGACTTGCTATAGCATCATATGAATGGATGGCAGCAATAACACTTCTTGTAGTTGGAAAATATTTTTTACCAATTTTTATTGAAAAAGGAATTTATACTATTCCAGAATTTATAGAAAAAAGATTCAGTGCCAATTTAAAAACAATTCTAGCTGTTTTTTGGATTGGATTATTTGTCTTTGTAAATCTAACAACTGTATTATTTTTAGGAGCTAAAGCATTGGATATTGTTATAGGAACTGGTGATGGAAGTTTACTTTTTGGAAGTATTATTGGTCTTGGCTTATTTGCAGCAGCATATTCTTTATGGGGTGGTCTTGCAGCAGTAGCATGGACTGATGTTATTCAGGTTATACTTTTAATATTTGGTGGTTTAATGATGACTTATTTTGCATTAACTAATGTCACAGAATCAGGAAGTTTTATTGATGGCATGGTACATGTCTATAATAATGTTCCAGAAAGATTTTCTATGATCGTTTCCAAAGGAGAAATTATAAATACTAATGGGCAAGATACCTGGGAAAATCTTCCAGGCATTGCAGTCTTGGTTGGAGGAATGTGGGTTGCTAATCTTTACTATTGGGGATTTAACCAGTACATTATTCAGCGTACACTTGCTGCAAAAAATCTTAGAGAAGGACAAAAAGGAATTGCTTTTGCTGCTTTTCTTAAGCTGTTAATGCCAATAATTGTTGTAGTTCCTGGAATGGTTGCTTATGTGATGAATATGGATTCAGGAGTTTTTAATCCTGAAACAATTGACCAGAGTTTTATAACTGCAAATGGCATGATAGCTAATGATAATGCAGCTCCTTGGTTAATAAAAAACTTTATTCCTGCTGGATTTCTAGGTCTTATCCTAGCAGCTCTTGCTGCAGCAATAGTTTCCTCGTTAGCTTCAATGTTGAATTCAACTTCAACTATTTTTACAATGGATATTTATAAGTCCCATATAAATAAAAATAGTTCAGACAAGCAAAGTGTAAAAGTTGGTAGAATAACTGTTTTAGTTGCTTTAACAATAGCTATGCTCATTGCTCCTCAGCTTGGAAGTCTAGGAGAAGTTTTTCAGTTTATTCAAGAATACACAGGTGTTGTTAGTCCAGGTATATTAGGTGTGTTTTTAATGGGATTATTCTATAAGAAAACAACAAATAATGCTGCAATTTGGGGTGTAGTATCATCTATACCAATAGCTATGTATTTTAAGGTAGGGCCTAAAGGATGGATTGATAGTCCACTGTTTGTTAACGAACCTTTTATGAATCAAATGATGTGGACATGCCTGGCAACAATTGGTATAATATATATATTAAGTAATTTAACTTCTCAACAGGAAGATCCCAAAGCAATACAGCTAAGAAAAGGTCTATTTAAAACTAACCCAGATTTTAATATTCCTGCTTTTGCAGTGTGTATAATCACAGCTTTTTTATACGCATTTTTCTGGTAAAACCACACGTTAATGAAAATGAAAATTAATTTAATAGCTAGATTTCTACTAGCATCTACATTACTTTGCTATAACTGCTCAAATAACATAGTAGATAAACAAGGTGATCCTAACATTGTTATTGTACTATTAGATGATATGGGATATGGCGATATTGAAAGTTTTGGTGCAATAAACTATAGCACTCCTAACATTAATAGACTAGCAGATGATGGAATGCTGTTTACGAATTTCTATTCAGCGCAAGCTGTTTGTAGCGCTTCAAGGGCAGGGTTATTGACAGGTACATATCCTAATAGAATTGGTATTCACGGGGCATTATCTCCTAGATCAAAAACAGGTTTGCATTCCAAAGAAAAAACCATTGCAGAAATTCTAAAAGAAAAAGATTATAAAACTGCTGTAATTGGAAAATGGCATTTAGGCCATCAAAAAAAGTTTCTTCCACTTAATCACGGATTTGATTATTATTATGGAATTCCTTATTCAAATGATATGTGGCCAGTAGATTTTGACGGTAATCCAATTACCGATCCAAACAATTACAAAAAGAAAGCCTATCCTGAGCTACCTATAATAGAAAATTATGATAAGGTAGCCGAGGTAAAAACGCTTGATGATCAAGCAAAAATTACCACTGATTATACTGAAAAATCTGTTGACTTTATTAATAAAAATGCGGAAAACCCATTTTTTCTCTATGTGCCCCACTCCATGCCTCATGTACCAATTGCTGCATCTAATAAATTTAAAGGAAAAAGCAATCAAGGATTGTATGGGGATGTAATAATGGAACTTGACTGGTCGTTGGGACAAATCGTTAAAGCACTTGAAGAAAATAATATACTTGAAAATACTATTATAATTTTTACAAGTGATAATGGCCCGTGGTTAAATTTTGGAAACCACGCTGGAAATACCGCAGGTTTAAGAGAAGGAAAAGGAACTGTTTTTGAAGGTGGACAAAGAGTTCCAACTATAATTTCATGGCCAAGAGTTATAAAAAAATCTACAATATCTAATAGCCTTGCTGCTTCAATTGATATATTACCAACTGTTACAGAAATTGTAAACGGTAAATTACCAAAACATACAATTGATGGAGTTAGTATTCTTGGAATATTAAAAGGTGAAATAACTTCACCTAGAGATCATTTTTTTTATTACTATAAAACCAATAGACTGGAGGCTGTAAGAAAAGATCATTGGAAATTGATTTTACCACATAACTCTAGATCTTATGAAAATGTTCTACCAGGAATGGATGGTCATGGAGGAAAATATGCTAGATTAACATTAGATTACTCCTTATATAATCTAAGAAGAGACCCTGGTGAAAGATATAATGTAATTGAAAAATATCCAGAAATAACGCAATCATTAAAAGATCTAGCAGAAAAAGCTAGAGATGATATGGGTGATAATGCAACAGAAAGAAAAGGAAAAAATACAAGAGAACCTGGAAGAGTAAACTAGTTTTTATTACAGTCTTTTGTAAACCAATACATATATAATTATACTATAAAAAAAGGCACTCAAAAAATTGAGTGCCTTTTTCATAGTTAGTTGAACAACTAAGATTATCTAACAACTAGTTTAGAAATCTTGCTCTGTCCATCTATTGTTACTTTAATCATATAGAATCCACTATTGATTGAACTAACATCTAACGTGTCGTTATTGATAGTTGTATCCATCACCCTTCTACCATTGATATCAAATACTTCTATATATTTAGTACCATTAATCGGAGAAAGTATCGTAACATAGTTACCATCTACTGGGTTTGGATAAATCCTCATATCTAGAATATCCTCATCATCAATTGACATTGTATTTTCTTCAATAGATACATCATCAATAAACCATTCAGAAGCATCGTATCCCGTATATATAAAGGCTACAGTTACTGCTGCACTAGTTGGAAGTGCATAAGGTCCCATATCGACCCAAGTATCTTCAGCTCCAATAACATCATTCAGTGTAACCCATGTAGCAGTCTCTACATCGTCAGTATAATCTTCTGAATATGCTACAATTTGATTATCTGCCCATGTACTCCAATTAACAAGCTCTGAATAACTCAAAACAGGATCAGAAGCTCCAGATAAGTCAAAAGTAGGAGTTACTAGAAATGAGTACCAAGTTCCAGCCTGACTATATGTATGAAAAGCAGAAAATGATCCTCCATCAGTATTATTATATGTATCAGTTACATCCCATAATGAAGCAGGTGAGCCAGCAGTAGGAGCTTCGGTATTAGTCCAACCTCCTGCAGTTAAACCTCCTGATTCAAAATCATCAGACCATGGAAATGATGTAGCTGCAGCTGTCCCATCTACACATACATCATCAACTGTTATTCCATATCCATAACCAGAATAACCCTGGAATCCAATGTAATAATCATCACTTGTATTTGGTAAAGATAATGTTACTTCAGTCCATGCAGTTACCTCTGTGGTATATGCAGCTAATTCTACCCATGTACCATTTACACCATCTCTATAAAATACTCTTAACTCATCTTGATCACCAGCCCAGGATTGCTGAGTATAATTAAAAGTAACTGTAACATCAGTTAGTCCATTAAGATTCATTGATGGAGAAGTAATACTTGCTATATCTCCATTATAATTACCGGAATAGAACAATGCCATTCCAGCTCCACTAAGCGGAGTTACTGAACCACTAGTATTTGCAGTTGCACCACCTAACCAGTCAGTATTTCCTGAGTAAATTGAAGTATCCCAACCATCAAGATCTGTATCGAAACTTGAACAGAATGGATAACTACTTACTCCAGCCACTATAGTGAAAGTTATAGTCTCCTCTACTGCAGGATCTAAGGCTGCATGATTTTGATCTACAAGCCATGCAACTATAGTGTGTTGACCAACTGATAAATCTGTAAGTTCAACATCATTTGTGTCATAAACCATATTTGTACTACCTCCATCAAGAGTATAGTGCCAGTGACCATCATAACCACTACCATTACCTACATTAAAATTAGCTAAATCAGAAATAGATAATGTTGCGTTAGAACCAGCAACTGATACACTCCAATCTGCAGATGTAGCTGCTGTATCAATAACCGATATATCATCAATAAGCCAATCTGAATCAAAACCTCCTACGTACTTAAATGCAACTGTAACAGCGGCATCAGTTGGAAGAGCAAATGTCGATTCACCCCATGCATTAGTAGGATCACATCCACATCCTGAATAATATTGATCATAATTTACATTGTCGAAAATAACATCATTTAGTGTAACCCATGTAGCAGCAGTAACATCACTTGTGTCTGAAGTAGAGCCATTATCAACATAGTCTGTTGAGTACATAACTAAATGTTCATCAGCATATGACATCCAATGTACATGCTCCCAATAATTTAATTCAGGTGAAGTAGCTGCTGAAAGATCAAAAGTTGGTGTTATTACCCAATTCTCAAAAGAACCAGTAGATGGATCGGGCTGTACATCATCGTGACGAAGATAATTATCTCCACCATCACCTTGAAGCCCATCATCACCTATATTATGAGTGAAATGTCCAGTTGCTATAACCCAGTTATAATTAGTAGCACTTCCAGTTTGAGCTGTAAGAAGATCACCTTGAGTTCCAGATTCTAGACCCTCAGACCAAGGAATTGTTGCATTCACGCTTTTGCTCATGCTTGTTGCCTGAATAGTGACATTTTCACCAAGCTGATCGCCTACTACTGGATCCTGGTTAAATTTATCAGTAGGACAAGTTTGAGAAAAAGTTGTTATACTAAGTAAAAATATGAAAGCAACCATTATGCTTTGCCATACTTTTACATTAGTAAAATTTTGAGTAATTTTTT
>CAZBCJ010000028.1:0-13200 GCA_964490545.1 uncultured Flavobacteriaceae bacterium
AAAGAAGTAAAAAGGAATACAGTAGCTGATGTTATTGATTATATAAAAACATTTACTTCAGGTGAAAGAATTCTTGTTTTATCTGAAATATACTTCACCTCCAAAGAAGATTTACTAAAAAGTCTGGATTCTCTATTGAAACAAGGATATAATAGGGTTAAAATCAATAATGAGGTTTTAAAGATAAGCGAAGCCAAAAATGCAAGAAAAGTTCAAATAAAAACTGCCTTTTTAGTTATTGACAGGATTATAATTTCTAACAACGATTCTTTCTATAATAGAATATCAGATTCTATAGAGACGGCTGTCTATGAGGGTCGTGGAAGATGTATTATTGAATCAATAGAAGGGGCTAATTATATGGAATTTAATACTAAGTTTGAGAGAGATGGGCTCAAATTTCTTGAACCAAACATAAATTTATTCAGCTATAATAATCCATTTGGAGCATGTCCAAAATGTGAAGGATATGGAGATATTATTGGAATTGATAAAGATATAGTCTTTCAAAACAAAAAACTTTCAATATATCAAGATGCAATATTTCCATGGAGAGGAAAAAAATTGAGACGATACAAAAATCTATTAATAAGAAATGCAGACAAATTTAATTTTCCTATTCACAAGCCATACTATAAATTAAATACATTACAAAAAGAAGTGCTTTGGGAGGGAAATGAATATTTTATTGGATTAAATCAATTTTTTTCCAAACTAGAGCAAAAACTATATAAGATTCAAAATAGAGTAATGCTTTCAAGATATAGAGGAAAAACAAAATGCCATGTCTGTAATGGCAATAGACTTAGATCAGAAGCAAATTATGTCAAAATAAATAAAAAATCTATTTCAGATCTTATTAATATCCCAATATCAGAACTGTTAGTGTTTTTTAATACAATAAAATTGACAAAAAATGAAAAAATTATTGCAAGTAGAATATTGAAAGAAATTCAAGCCAGAATAGTTTTTCTAAATGATTTAGGTTTAGGATATTTAACCCTTAATCGAAAGTCAAAATCTCTTTCTGGCGGAGAAAGTCAAAGAATTAATTTAGCTACATCTCTGGGTAGTAATTTGGTTGGATCATTATATATATTAGACGAGCCAAGTATTGGTCTTCATCCAAACGACACAAAGAAGTTAGTTGGTATTTTAAAAAAACTCAGAGATTTAGGCAATACGGTTATTGTTGTCGAACATGACGAAGAAATAATAAGAGAAGCAGATCATATAATTGATATAGGACCAATGGCTGGTTCTAACGGCGGAGAAATTGTTGCAGAGGGTAGTTTCAAAGATTTTATAAAACAAAATTCATTAACTGCAAATTATATTGACAGAAAAATAAAAATTGAATTACCAAAAAAGAGAAGAATATCAAATAAAAAAATTAGCATTATTGGAGCTAGGGAAAATAATTTAAAAAATATTAATGTTGACTTTCCTTTGAATGCTATCTCAGTAATTACAGGTGTATCTGGAAGCGGCAAAAGCACATTAGTTAATAATATCCTTTATCCTGCCATATCTAATTTACTTGGTGATTATACTACAAAAGCTGGAGAGTTTAACAGGATTACTGGGGACCTAAATTCTATTGAATTTGTTGAATTAGTTACTCAAAATCCTATAGGGAGATCTTCGAGATCCAATCCTATAACGTATATTAAGGCATATGATGATATTAGAAAATTATACGCATCACAAAAGTATAGTGCAATAAGAGGATTTAAGCCAAAGCATTTTTCTTTTAATATTGATGGTGGTAGGTGTGAAGATTGTAAAGGTGAAGGTCAAGTTATTATAGAAATGCAATTTATGGCTGATGTTCATATAAAATGTGATGTCTGTAATGGAAAAAGATTTATGAAAGACGTTTTAGAAGTAAAATTCAAGGGAAAAAATATTGATGATATTCTAAACCTAACTGTTGACGAGGCAATTGATTTTTTTAGCTTAAATGATGAAATCAAAATTAAAAATAAACTTCAAACTCTTAAGGATGTAGGATTAGGATATGTAAAATTAGGACAAAGCTCTTCTACCCTATCTGGTGGCGAAGCTCAAAGAATAAAATTAGCCTCATTTTTAGGTTTAAAAAATAATAAAAAAAATGGTTTATTTATTTTTGATGAACCTACTACTGGTCTTCATTACAATGACATTAATAAATTATTAAGATCCATAAATTCTCTAATTGAAAAAGGGAACACTGTTATAATCATTGAACATAATATAGAACTAATTAAATGTGCTGACCATTTAATTGATCTAGGTCCTAAAGGTGGAAATAAAGGTGGAAAAATGGTAGCTATGGGCAAACCTGAAGAAATAATTCTAGAAAAAGAATCAATTACGGCAAAATATCTAAAAAAAGTTTTATTATAATCACTTTGGCATGAGATTTGCTTTTATAGAATTAGTTAGTTTAATTTATTGAGATAGTTAGTTGAATAAAGCCTTGTAAGTTTATCTTTCCTTTAACACTTACAAGGCTTTAACTATTTAATTATTATTTTTCTAAAATAATCTCACTTAATTTTTTAGCTAGATTTTTTCTATGATATTTATCTATATTAATTGAAGATGAATATAATTGCTTTGATTCATATAGATGGTAGCTATTCAATAAGTAACTTAATAAATCATCATATTGATTATATAGAAAATATTTTCCAGATTTAGTATCATCAATTATCTGCTTAACTTCTGAATCCTTAGGTCCGATAGCAATGATAGGCCTTCCAGAATTAATATATTCAAATATTTTGGCTGGAATAGCATAACTAGACTCTTTATCATCCGATTCTATTAATAATAAAACTTGAGATTTTATTAGATAAGGTATTGTATGATTATATTCAATATAGCTATGATATACTACACTGTCCTCTAAATTATTTGATTTAATCTCACTCCTAATATTATCACCCACATTTCCAATAAAATTTATTTTTAAGTTATTTCTAAAATTTTCATTGTTTATAGATAATTCCTTTAATGATTTCCAAAGAATTTTTGGATTTCTTCCGGGGAGAAGCCTGCCTATATGAGTTATTGAAAATTTTTCATCTAATTCTAATTTTTGTTTCTTATAGTCATATCCATTGGCTATTAGTGATATCGGTGTTTTTGTAATTCCAATATATTCCTTTAAAAGTTTGTTAGAAGTAACTATAATTCTATCACATGAATTAAGAACTTTATTTTCCAATTCTAGATGCTTTTTTCTTGAACGTAAACTTAGTTTTAGTTTTTTATGATAGTTTATTTTTGTCCATGGATCTCTAAAATCAGTATACCAGGTTATATTTAGCATGTTTTTTAATTTTAACCCTATCAGATGTAAACTATGTGGCGGCCCAGTTGTAATTATAGTATCTACATTATTTTTTAAAATATATTTTGATAAAAAATTTACTGAAGGACTTACCCAAAAAATTCTAGAATCTGGAATAAAAAAATTACCTCTTAAATAAATTGAAAGTCTTTCAAAAATTGATTGATCATTATTCTTTGGTATACCTTTTTTTCTAATTTTAGCAAACCAATTGCCAAATGGTTCAAAAATAGGCTGTTTAATTACCTCAATTTCAGGATTAACCTCTTCTAATAAACTTTCATCAATAGATGGATATTTAGGATTAGATGGAGTATATATAACTGGTTTAATGTTGTTTTCTAAAAGGTAGTTAGAAAGTTTCAGCCATCTCTGCACACCAGGACCACCAGCAGGAGGCCAATAGTAGGTAATAATAAGTGCTTTTTTTTTCAATTTCTATTTTTTAATAAAAATTTATATGACATTCCTAAAAATATTAAAACAAATATTAAAGAAGCAGACAACGATACTATTCCCCCTTTTTTTACAACATCAGGTTCAAAAACAAATTCAATTATATTATTTCCTGATTTAACATTCATTCCTCTTAAAATATAATTAACATTAAAATGATTAGTCTTAACCCCATTTATATATGAATTCCAACCATATGGATAGAAAATTTCAGAGAAAACAATAAAGCCATCGTTATTGTTATTATATTCATACTTGATTTTATTAGGATTAAATTCTAAAAGCTTTACATAAGAGCTGTCATCAACTACATATTTATTAGATTCTAATTCTGTTGAAACAGCATTAGATTTATTGTTCAATAAATCTAATGCTCTAATCTCCTTGTCTTTTGAATCAACATTTATAATAGAGTCAATAAACCATGCAGGTCCATTTGCAGAATCATTCACATATAACTGTGAGGTACCGTCTTCATTATTGAATATAACATATTTAGTATTTAACATGTTTAGAGTATTCATATGGGTGTTATTTATATAAAACTCTAGAATCTCATTATAGCTGCTAAGTTTTGCTCCATGATAACCCATTACTGAATTATGATAATATGACGCTTTAGTAGTGTTAGTTGATAAGTCTAATACACGGAAATATGATTTATCCTTTAAAATTTCTGAATTCACTTGATCAATACTATAAGGTTTATCAACTAAATCAGCATCAACAAAATTAGTATTATTAACATATTGTCTGTTAAATGGAACTAAATCAACCAGTACTAAAACGACTAAACCAATAATTAATACTTCATTTTTAATTTTTTTCTTGAGATACACAAAAAGGACTGTGAAGGTTAATAAAACAAATAGTAACGCCCTAAATAATTCATTTAAATAAATATCCATTCTATCTTGCTTAATAGCCTCTAAAACCGAGGGATTTATGTTTACATCATTAATCCCACTGAAAGACAGACTTCCTTTTAGCAAAAACAATACAAGAAATATCAAAGAAAAAATTACTAAAGCCTTGATTAAATTTATTAAATTCTTATCATTTGATTTATTAGTTGTAATCTCTGATAATCCAAGAATTGCAACTAATGGGATGCATAGTTCTAAAATAACTTGAATAGAAGATACTGCCCTAAACTTATCATATAATGGAAAATAATCAATAAATAAATCTGTAAGAAAGATTAAATTTTTTCCATAAGAAAGAAGTAATGATAATACTATTGCTGATATTGCCCAATACCTGTATTTTCCTTTAATTATAAAGAGGGAAAAAACAAATAAAAAGAACACAACAGAACCTATATATGCAGGCGCTTCAACAAATGGTTGATCCCCCCAATAAGTAGGTGTATTTTCTACAATTTTTTTGGATTCTAATGCAGAATAACCATTCTTGCGTAAAAAACTATAAAAATTTGATTCTAAACCTACATCTTCAGCACTACCTCCACCCATAATTCTTGGAATAAATAAATTTAGACTTTCAAAAATTCCATAACTCCATTGAGTAATATAAGCCTTATCTAATCCAGTACTTGCTTCCTTGAATGTGCCATCTGGATTAATAGTTAGTTCAGATGAATTTCCTCGAGTGCTCTCACCTGCATATTCACTAGTAGCCATCAAATTTGTTGTATTTAATAAAAGTGCAATAAATAAAGCTGAGAATAATATACTTAGTGATCTAAAATAATGTCTGATCTTATCTTTTTTCCAGCAATCAATCAAAGTAAAAAATCCAATTAGCAGCACTATAAACATCAAATAATAAGTCATTTGAAAGTGATTAGCACAAAACTGCAATCCAAGGGCTAATGATGATAATAAAAATCCTTTTGAATATTTTCCGTTAAAAACCATTAAAACACCTGCAATAACTAACGGCATATATGCAATAGCATGTGCCTTAGCATTATGTCCTGCTCCAATAATTATTATTAAATAAGTAGAGAAACCAAAGGAAAGAGCGCCTAAAATAGCTAGTCTATATTCTACTTTTAGGCTAAGCATTAGTACATAAAACCCTAAAAAATATAAAAACAAATAATCTGCAGGTCTAGGTAAAAATCTTAATAATAGATCTAATTTTTTTATATAATTGTGAGGATATTTTGCACCAAGCTGATAGGTGGGCATACCTGAAAAAGCTCCATTAGTCCAATATGTTTCAGAATCTGTTTTCTCTCTAAAATCACTCTGTTGTTTAGCCATTCCAGAATATTGAACAATATCATTTTGCAAGATTTTTTTTCCTTGTAAAACTGGATAGAAATACAAGAGGGATATAAAACAAAATAGAATTAATACGCAAAAATGTTTGAAATAATTTTTTATGAAATTCTTTAGAATCATAACTATTGTGAAGGTTTAATCAATTTCTTCATAGTCTATATAATCACCAGCATTATTCTTTTTTAAATTCTCTTTAGGCATTTTATCAATTGTAACCTCTCCTTCTTGTTCTTTTTTAGTATTATTCGTAGTATGCTGGTAAGTATTATTCTTGAACTTATTAATGATATAACCTAAATATATTCTTGATAAAAACTTAAAAACATAGTAAGCAACTAGTAAACTTAATATAAATTTTAATATGCCCAATTTAAATGATTTTTATATTGAAAAACAAAAATACAATTCTTAGAATTTAAAAGAGTTAATATATTATTAAAATATAAATATTTTATCTTTGTAAAACATCAACAATAACATGAAAAAACTCTTACTTATTTTAATAACTTTCACATTTTTTATTAGTAATAAAATTTCTGCACAATACACTGAAATTATTAATTCTAATAGACCTGGAGATTCTCAAAGTGCTTTTTCAGTTGGATCAAATGTAATTCAAATAGAAACTGGTGCATATTTATTAAATGAAAAGCATGAAATATTAGATAATAAAGTTAAAGGAATGGGACTTAACTTTATGCTTAGATATGGTCTTATTCTTGAAGAGTTAGAGATACAAATCAATGGTGTATATCAAAATGATCAATACACTGATATGAGATCAACTATAGATGCTGAATACAATAGAAGTAATTTTAAAAAATTTAAAATTGGAGCTAAATATTTAGTGTATGATCCATATAAAAATAGGGATGATAGTCCAAATTTATATAGTTATTGGGCAAATAATAAATTTAAATGGAGCTCTCTTATTCCAGCAGTTTCAGTATACGCAGGAATAAATATTGATGGAAAAAATAATCCTTACACTGCTCGTGGGATAAAGGGTATTAGTCCTACATTTGCAATAGCTACTCAAAATAATTTCAGTAATAATTTTGTACTTATAACTAATTTAATTCATGAGAGGATTGGAACAGAACAAAATGACTTTGAATATATAACAACCCTTACCTATGCTATTAATAGTCAGTGGGTTAGTTTCATTGAAGCTCATGGAATAAATAGTGATTTTTATGCTGAAAACATGTTAAAATTTGGTGCTGCATATCTTAGCAATGAAAACTTACAACTTGATGCATCATTAATAATTAATTTCAAGAACACACCAAAAATATTTTATGTTAATTTTGGAGGAAGCTATAGATTTGATTTACACAAAGACAGTGAATGATACAAATTGAAGAAGTAAAAAATAGTTCCGATTTAAAGAAATTTGTAAAATTCCCCTTTAAATTATATAAAGACTCAAAATATTGGGTTCCTCCTATTATAAGTGAAGAAATAAATATTTTTAATTCTAATGTTAATCCTACACTAAAGAATGCTAATGTCTCACTGTATATAGCTATAATTGATAATGAAATCGTTGGTAGAATCGCAGCTATTATTAATTCCATAGAAGTAAATGAGCAAAAAGTAAAAAAAATTAGATTTGGTTGGTTTGACGTAATAGATGATTTAAATGTTACTAGGAAATTGATTGATAAAGTAATTGAAATTGGAAAGGCTAATAATCTTAAATATATGGAAGGACCAATGGGTTTTTCAAATTTAGATAAAGTTGGAGTTCTAACATATGGATTTGATAAAATTGGAACTATGATTACGTGGTATAATCATCCTTACTACTCATCTCATTTTAAAAAACTCAATTTTAAGGTAGAAAAACAGTATTTAGAAAAAACATTTTCCTTTCAAAACATTGATATAGACTATTATTTTAGAATGAGTAAAATAATTCAAAAGAGATATGATTTTAAGGCTGTTAATTTCAATAAAACAGAAGATGTCTTAAATAATGTAAATGAAATGTTTGATTTGTTTAATAAAAGTTATTCAAAATTGTCATCATTTGTTGAGATAAATGATATTCAAAAAGAATACATAAAGAATAAATTCTTAAGATTTATAAATCCAAAGTTTATAACCTTCGTTTTTGACAAAAACAATAATATTATAGGTTTTGCTATAATAATGCCTTCTTATGCTAAAGCACTACAAAAAATGAAGGGGAAGTTGTATCCTTTTGGATTTTTTCATTTAATTAATGCTAAAAAAAATGTAAAAAATGTAACCCTATATCTAATTGGAATAGATCCTAGCCATCAAAATAAGGGGGTGACAGCTATTCTTTTTAATTCTCTGATACAAAACTTAAAAGGAAAAGGAATTGAAGATTGTTATAGAACACCAGAATTAATAGAAAATGATGCAATAGATAAAATATGGAAAAATTTTAATCCAGTGTTAAGAAAAAAAAGGTGTACCTATAGAAAAGAACTTTAATAAGTATTATACCTGAAAATCTTTAGATAACTTATTATATAGTCCTGAGTCAAGTCTATCTCTTATTGCAGAAAATGCGTTTAATGTCTCTTGAATGTCTTTTGAATTATGAGAAGCTGTTGGAATTAATCTTAATAGGATTAGTCCTTTAGGTATAACTGGATATACAACGATTGAACAAAAGATCAAATAGTTTTCTCTTAAATCTTTAACCAAAGCAAATGCCTCCGGAACAGTTCCTTTTAAATAAACAGGAGTAACACAGCTCTGTGTAGAACCAATATCAAATCCTCTTTCTTTTAGTCCAGTTTGAAGCTCATTTACATTTTTCCATAACTTGTCTTTAAGTTCAGGGATAGATCTTAATATTTCTAATCTTTTTAATAAACCAACCACTAATTGCATTTGAAGAGATTTAGCAAATACCTGTGATCTCATATTATATTTTAGGTAATCTATTACTTCTTTATCAGATGCAATAAATGCTCCTGTACTAGCTAACGACTTAGCAAAAGTTGCAAAATATACGTCTATTTTATCTTGAATACCCTGTTCTTCGCCTGCACCAGCTCCAGTTGACCCTAGGGTCCCAAAACCATGTGCATCATCAACTAATAATCTAAAGCTGTACTTTTCTTTTAAATCTGTGATTTCTTTTAGTCTTCCTTGTTCACCTCTCATCCCAAATACTCCTTCTGAAATAACAAGAATACCTCCACCAGTATCTAAAGTAATTTTTTTAGCTCTTTTAAGATTTTTCTCTAAACTAGAGATGTCATTGTGTTTGTATGTAAATCTCTTTCCAAGATGTAATCTTACACCATCTACTATACAGGCATGAGCATCCATATCATAAACAACAACATCATTTTTGCCTAACAATGAATCTATTGTTGAGAGAATGCCTTGATATCCAAAATTTAGTAGATATGCAGCTTCCTTACTAGAAAATTCTGCAAGTTCTTTCTCTAATTTCTCATGTAATAAAGTATGACCTGACATTAATCTTGCACCCATTGGATAAGCTGATCCATATGTTTTTGCAGCTTCTGCATCAGTTTTTCTTACATCTGGGTGATTAGCTAAACCTAAATAATCATTGACACTCCAAGTTATTACATCCTTACCTTGAAATTTCATTCTATTTGAAATTTCTCCTTCAAGTTTTGGAAAAGCAAAATAACCCTCAGCAATATTAGCCCATTTACCTAATGGCCCCTTATCATTGTATATTTTTTCAAAAAGATCTTTCATTAATATGTTGTTTAATAGTAGTGATCTACTTAATATATTGAATATCCTTTAAAGTGCTTTCATGCTGCAAGTCAAAAAAACCTTGCTTTTGCATCCATTTATCATTATATATTTTACTTAAATATTTTGATCCGTGATCAGGAAAAATAACAACAATTTTATCATCTTTTTTAAATTCTCCTTCTCTATTTAATTGTTTTATTGCTTGAAATGCTGCTCCACTTGTATATCCTACAAAAATTCCTTCAGTCTTTACTATTTCACGAGCTGAATGAGCACTATCCTCGTCATTTACCTTTACATATTTATCTATAATTTTAAAATCTGTTGCTGATGGAATTATATTTTTACCCAATCCTGTAATTCTATATGGAAAAATCTCTTTTTCATCAAATTCGCCTGTTTCATGATATTTTTTTAAAACTGAGCCATAAGCATCAACTCCAATTATCTTGATTTTTGAATTTTTTTCTTTCAAAAATCTTGCAATTCCTGATATTGTTCCTCCTGTACCACTACATGCAACTAGGTGAGTTATTTTTCCATTGCTTTGCTTCCAAATTTCTGGACCTGTAGTTTTATAATGTGCTTCAGAGTTTAAATTATTAAAATATTGGTTTATATATACAGAATCTTTAATTTCCTCATGTAATCTTTTAGCAACCTGATAATATGATCTTGGATCATCAGCAGCAACATTAGCAGGACAAATAAATACATTTGCACCCATTGCTTTTAGCATATCTATTTTATCTTGAGTTGATTTTGAAGTAACAGCTAACATACATTCATATCCTTTGATTATTGAAACCATAGCAATGCTAAAGCCAGTGTTTCCAGAAGTTGTTTCAATAATAGTACTTCCAGGTTTTAATATGCCTTTTCTTTCAGCTTCTTCAATTATATATAATGCTATTCTGTCTTTAGTTGAGTGGCCAGGATTAAACCCTTCGATTTTTGCAAAATATTCGCCTTTTAATTCAGCTGTTATCCTATTTAATTTAATCATAGGTGTCTCACCTATGAGATCTAATATATTATTTGCAATTTTTTTGCTTTTTCCCATTATAACAAACAATTAAAAATATCTAATTTCTAATGCATTGCAAAATTAAGTGTTTTTTTCTAAAAACACTTAATTTAATCTAATTCCAAAAAGAATATTAAATTTTAAGGGTTTCTAGAGAATCTAATAAATACATATGCTTCTCCTTAGTATAGTTAATGTGTGTTACAATTCTAATTTTATTTGTACCCATAGAATGCCAATCAAATAAAATATTTAATTTATTAAAAGCATTAATAATTGTCTCTTTTTTAACACTTTTATCAATTTCAAACACTATTATATTTGTTTCTATATCCTGAACTTTTTTAACGAAAGACATATTAATTAGCTTCTCTCCTATTTCTTTGGCTCTTATATGATCATCTGCAAGCCTTTTAGTATTGTTCTCTAAAGCAAAAATACCTGCAGCTGCAAGATAACCAGATTGTCTCATGGCTCCCCCTAAAATTTTTCTTATTCTAATAGACTTTTTCATTAGTTCCTTTTTGCCTAGCAGAACTGAACCTATTGGACATCCAAGTCCTTTACTTAAGCAAACAGAGATTGTGTCAAAAATATCACCATATTCTAAAGGACTTTCTTCTTTTTTAACTAAAGCATTCCAAATTCTAGCTCCATCAAGATGCAGTCCTAAATGATTTTCCCTACATATTTTCTTTATATTTTTTATTTCTCCTATATCCCAACAAGCACCACCTCCTTTGTTTGTTGTATTCTCTATAACAACTAGTGAAGATAATGGGCTGTGATAAAATTCCTTAGGATTAATTGATCTCAGAAGTTGATTGCTATTAAACATGCCTCTTTCACCATCAATTAATTTAAAAGAAACTCCACTAGTGAATGCTCCTGCTCCAGCCTCATAATTGTAGACATGAGAGTATTTATCACATATTACTTGATCACCTGGATTGGTATGTAATTTAATAGCAGTTTGATTTGCCATTGTACCTGATGGAAAAAACATTGCCAAATCCATTCCAAACATAGCTGCTAGTTTTTTTTCTAATTGTCTTACAGAAGGATCTTCACCATATACATCATCTCCAACCTTGGCAGAAAGCATTGCATTAAGCATTTCTTTCGAGGGAATTGTAATAGTATCGCTTCTTAAATCTACATGCATAAAACTAATTTATATAACTACATTCACTAGAACCAATTGGTGATCCATCTGGAATTTTTAACGATTTAGACATTTTATACTTTTCAGGATTTGATTTAAAATTCTTAATTAAATCCTTATAATATGAGCTATAGGCAAAGTCCTTGTAAGCTTTAGATAATAACAATTTTTCTATATTGCCTATGGCTTTATTTGCTGCATCTTTCACCTGAAAAAGACAATCATCTGAAACCACTAAATTCATTAAATATTCCAAGGCTTTATGATTTACTGTCTGTTGAATTTCATTTATATATAAGTCATTGTTATTTACCTTAAATGTATAAGAAATCAATCTGTCAAATACTTCTGATATACCAAGTGATGAATTGTTTAATGATTTTTGAAGAATTAATCTATTCATTCTCTCTGGATGTAAAAGTAAAGAAAATGTCATATCACTAGCAGTGGAGGCAATACTTACAGGGTCAAAACCAACTCCCATTTTTGATTTAAATGATTCTCTTGATCTAGGATACCCAAATGCTCTTGGGGGGAAAAGGCTCAATTTGCTTTTAGGAATTGATAAAAAGGTGGCATTTATGGTTTTTAAGACAGAATTTAAAGCCTTATTTTGTTGTAAGTAGTTAATTTCTTTAACAGTTGTTTGATTATCTCCTCTTGTTGCATAATTATATTCTAAACCTCCAATAAGTTTAACAGCTGCTTCAGTTTGATATCTATGTAAGAAATATAGTGGAACAAAAACATCTTCTAGAACAGAAAAGGGTTGTTTTTCTTGAATATTATATTCTGAAAAATTTGTAATAGCCTTGTTCCTTGCTTTAATTATATCCTCTAAACCAACAGAGGCACTTTCACCGTTATCCCATAAATGTCCTAGAGAATGTGCTCCGCCAATTGCTCTTGCATCACTATCAGTGATAAATCTTAAGCCACTACTATGTGCATCGTCCAATATCTTGTTTAATGTCTGATTTTCATCAATACTTTCATTAAAATCTGAATAGCTGTAAGCTACTGTAATCTTATCCCATTCTCCAATACCTTCATCATAGGCATTATCAAGATTTATATTGTTGTTGTTTATAGAAATAAGTGGATGTGGGTAATCCATAACAGAGGCCCTATCTTTTGTGCTAGCTGCAAAATTATGAACAAATCCAAGGGTATGCCCTACTTCATGAGCACTTAACTGTCTAATTCTAGCTAGTGCCATTTCTAACATAGG
>CAZBCJ010000029.1:0-12550 GCA_964490545.1 uncultured Flavobacteriaceae bacterium
CTACCCTCATATATTTTAGAAATTATAGATGTCATATTTGGCTTAAAAAAACCATTACCTATTATCAAGAAAGTAATTCCTATGTATAGAAATGTTGGAGTTTCTACAGCCATTGAAGCGTGGCCTAAAGTCATAAATAGTGCTCCAATAACTACTGCCATTCTATAACCAATTTTATTATCTGCTAGCCAACCGCCCAAAAGAGGGGTTAAATAAACAAACATTGCATATGTGCCAAGCAAAGACAATGCTTCTGAAGAAGTCCATCCCCAACCAGGATTATCGCCAATAATAAGTCCTGTTAAAAAAATAACTAATATAGCCCTCATCCCATAGTATGAGAATCTTTCCCACATTTCTGTAAAAAATAGGACAAATAAAAGTGAAGGATGCCCTAAGACAGTAGTTTTAAAAAACTCAGCATTAGAATTTTGACTCATATGAATTTTCTTAAGCTATAGATGCTTCTGCATTATGGGTTAATCTCTTTAATGGTTTCATTATAAGCAGAACTAATAAACCGAAGATTGTACAAAAAATAGCAATACCAGTAAAGATTGCAAATTCACCCATTTCTGTAGCTGATTCACCCAATAGGCCTGCAACCTTATTTCCTAAACCTGATGCTGCAAAATAGGCTCCCATCATAAAAGCCATCCATCTATCAGGTGCAAGTTTTGTAATAAAAGATAATGCTACAGGAGATGCGCATAATTCACCAATGGTATGAAATAGATAAGCCAATACCAACCAGTGCATACTTGATAATCCTTCTGCCTCATATTGCATAGAAGCTGCGGACATAAAGAAAAAGCCCCACCCCATTATAATTACTCCAATTGCCATTTTAAATAAGGAAGAAGACTCCATTTTTCTATTTTTCCACCATACCCAAAAACTACCAACTATTGTAGCAAATATTAAAATAAAAATAGCATTAACTGATTGGAACCAACTTGCTGGAACTAAAAAATTACCGATTAACAAGTCTGTTTTTTGTTTAGCATATATATTTAATAAACCACCAGCTTGTTCAAATGAACCCCAAAAAACAATTACAATTAAAAAAGCTAAATAGGTTACCAGTATTCTATCTTTTTCAATTTTATCTCCATCATTATAAACTACAATTGCTACTCCTACTGCAAATGCTAATCCCATTACTAGCAATCCGTAATCTATAGACCCTTGAAATTGCCAAATATAAATACCTAGACAGAATGTTAATATAAATCCTATTATTGAATTAGTTGATTTGAAAATTGAAGAAATTAGGTTTCCATCCATTTTTTCACTCTCATCTCTTTCATCAATAACTAGATTACCAACATGAGTTAAATATCGCTGTCCATACCAGTATGTTAGCTGTCCCATAGCCATTCCAATACCAGCTAAACCAAAGCCGTAATGCCATCCAATAGTCTCTCCAATATATCCAACTAGTAATGCAGAAACTGCAGCACCTAGATTAATACCCATATAAAAAATATAAAACCCCATATCTCTTTTATCCTGCTCGTGTTTAGGATATAGGCCTCCAACCATAGTTGAAATGTTAGGCTTTAACATACCTACACCCATAACAATTAGTGTAAGTCCAGTATAAAATGCCCACATGGCTTCTATTGCTAGAACAGAATGTCCTGCAACCAGTAACATTCCTCCAACAAAAACAGCTTTCTTTTGACCTATTATTTTATCAGCTATAATCCCTCCAGGAATAGAGGCTACATAAACAAACATTGTATACCAGCCATATAAAGCAAGAGCCTCTTCATTGCTCCAGCCTAATCCTGCATTTTCAATTCCAACTTCAGCAACTAAATAAAGTACTAAAATTGCTCTCATTCCATAGTAGGAGAATCTCTCCCACATTTCAGTCAAAAACAAAATATACAATCCAATTGGATGACCTAAAAATTGTTTTTGATTAGCTAATATATTTGAATCTGTCATAGTAAATAAATTAAAAGATTCACTAAAATATTATAAATTATCTAATAATTTTGATTATTCAACAATAAATTATAAAGGCAATATATTATTATTGTAGAATATTATATTTGATATATATTAAATTTATATAATGAGTAAAGAAATTAATGGTTTTTCAAAACTAAGTAAAGAGGAAAAGATAGACTGGATAGCAGATAATTTCTTCACAGATTCATCTACGGCAAAAAGAATTTTAATACAATATTGGAATGAAGAAGAGAAGCTTCAAAAACTTCATGATGAATTCTCAGAGAATACATTGAGTAATTTTTATTTACCTTTTTCAATAGCTCCTAATTTTTTAATAAATGAGAAAAAATATAGTATTCCTATGGTGATTGAGGAAAGTTCTGTAATTGCTGCCGCATCAAAATCTGCAAAGTTATGGTTTGATTTAGGAGGGTTTAAAGCAAAAGTAATTTCAAAAATAAAAACAGGTCAAGTTCATTTTATTTATTCAGGTGAAAAAATAGCCATTACTTCTTATTTCAATTATATAAAGACCACATTGATTCATGATACTAAAACCATAACATCAAATATGGAAAAGAGAGGTGGTGGAATAGTTGATATTTCATTAATTGACAAAACCCTTGATATGAAAGGATATTATCAAATTAATGTTTCGTTTGATACTATTGATGCAATGGGGGCTAATTTTATAAATTCTTGTTTAGAACAAATTTCAAAATCATTTGGAGATAAAACTGATGGATTTAAAAAGTTTAGAATAAATTCTAACGACATTAAAATTATAATGAGTATTCTATCCAATTATGTCCCTGACTGTCTTGTTAAAGCAGAAGTATCCTGTAAGGTCGAAGAATTAAATAAAAAAGAAGATTTTAATGGTTTTTGCAGAAAGTTTGTTCAAGCTGTAAAAATAGCAGAATTAGATACATCTAGAGCTGTTACACATAATAAAGGTATTATGAATGGAGTTGATGCAGTTGCTATAGCAACTGGAAATGATTTTAGAGCCATTGAAGCTGGAATTCATGCATATGCATCAAAAGATGGAAAATATAAAAGTTTAACTCATGCTAAAATTGTAAAGGGTATTTTCCATTTCTCAATTGAGATCCCGTTAGCACTAGGAACCATAGGAGGAATAACAAATCTTCACCCCTTAGTCAAACTAGCATTAAATATGTTAGATAATCCAAAAGCTGAACAATTAATGGAAATAACTGCCGCTGTAGGTCTTGCTCAAAACTATAGTGCATTAAGTTCCTTAATAACATCTGGCATTCAGAAGGGGCATATGAAAATGCATCTAATTAATATTTTGAATTCATTAGGAGTATCAGAATCTGAAAAACAATCAGCTTTAGAATATTTTAAAGATGAAACTGTTAATAACAACAATGTTCAAAGCTTTATAAACAATCTTCGTAAATCTAATGAAATATAATAGCAATGGTAAAATATTATTAACATCTGAATACCTAGTATTAGATGGTGCTTTAGCTTTAGCTCTTCCATCAAAATTATCGCAAAACCTTGAAGTAAAATATACAGAAAATAAAAATGAAATTAATTGGATAAGCTACGATTTCAACGGAGAAATTTGGTTTAGTGAGTGCTTTGTTATTTCAAAAGATAAATTTTCATACAAAAACAAAAAAAATAAATATTCTGATAAAATCATTTCAATTTTTAATGGAATTGAAAAACTTAATGAAGATGCTTTTTCTAATTTAGGAGCTGAATTTACTACTAGATTAGAATTTTCAAAAAATTGGGGATTGGGATCTTCTTCTACTTTAATTAATAATTTATCGCTGTGGGCAAAAATTGATCCTTATGATTTACTTGATTTAACATTTAAGGGTAGTGGATACGATATTGCATGTTGTAATAAAATTAATCCTATAACATATGTAAAAAACGAAAATGGTAGAATAATAAAAGATGTTGATTTTAATCCATCATTTAAAGAAAATTTATTTTTTATATATCTAGGTCATAAACAAAATACTTCAGAGGCAATAAAAAATTACAGATCCATGTCTAATGATATAAATAATGTTATAAAAAAAATCAACTCAATAAGTTTATCTATAATGAAATCCACTACATTAAATGAATTTGAAAAATTAATTGTAGCTCACGAAGAAATTATATCAAAGACCATAAATATAGAACCAATAAAAAAGAAACTATTTAGTGATTACCAGTCAGGTGTTATTAAAAGTCTTGGTGCTTGGGGTGGAGACTTCGTGCTTGTAACAGGAAATAAATCAAATATGAGTTATTTTAGCAATAAAGGATATGATGAAATTATTCCTTATAAAGATCTTGTATACTAGGTTAGTAAAACAAGTGCCTATTATCTTCAATTTCAGCAGATTCTAAAAGAGCCTCATAAACCTTAGAATTATATGATCCTAGAGTTATTGAATTTAAAAAATTCATATAATTCTGATAATTACTGATTACATTAGCATACTTTATCCTATCAACTTTTATATAGAAAACTCCGTTATTTCCAATAATACCATTCGATGTTACTCCTTCATCTATTCCAAAAGCATGTCCAACAACATTTGGTTCATTACCAGTACCTGATAGAACAGGGTTTTTCATATTAACTAACAGAGCAGTTTGAATTGTTTGGTTTTGACTAGATGAAATATCATCAAGAGATTTACCTTCTATCTTATCCATAATTATTTTTGCCTTCTTTTCATTTCTAATTTTAGGAATAGCTGTAATAGATGCTTTGTCAATTGACATTAATCCTTCAGGATTAATTGAAGTTAGCATTGCAACTAAATAGCCCCCATTTTGTAAATTAAATCGTCTTATATCATCAAGATTTGTGTCAGGATTATAAGCCCATCTTACTATTGCTCTTTGAGAGCCTACCCCAGGAATATTTTCGTTTAGTTCCCTAATGTTATTAACAGGATTTAGTTTATAGTTAAATTCACTGGCTACATCTCTAAAATTAGATTTTTCAGTTGCTATTTCAAATTTTGAGGTAATATTAAATATGCTATCTATAGTTCGTTCAGAGGCTTCAAGTTTAAGACCTAAATTTGCAACCTTAACAGCCTTCTTTCTTTTAGATTGAGACAATATTTCAATGACATGAAACCCAAAATCAGTTTCAACAACTGATATTTTACCAACTCTATTTTCAAAAGAAAAATCTCTAAACTCAGGAGCAAATCCATCTATATATGAAAATTCAATTTCACCATCATTTTCATTACTAGCTATATCAGAAGACAATGATAATAGGCTTTTAAATTTACTAGGTCTTCCTAGAAGAATTCTATATATACTATCTGCTGTTTTCTTAGCTTGCTCTTCTGTTCTGGTTTCACTAGGCTCACTTCTTAAAGAGCCACTATAGGGAATTAATATATGTCTTACCTTAACAGAATCAGGTATTCTTCTAGTATCTACTAATTTTGTAATTTTTATAAACTCCCCTTCTTTATATGGGCCATATACTTCACCCTTATTTAATGAATAAATTATAGGCGCCATTTCTTTTGAAAAAGAATTCTCAAAGACATAAGAATCGTATAGTTTAATAGCAGAATTTAGATTTAAAAATTCTTCATTATCTCTAGTATTTTTAAATCCTAATATTTTTTTATTTGTTTTAGATTCAAAATCAAATTCTTCACGATCATTTAATAATTCAGTAAGCTGATTCTCTATTTGTTTTTCATCAAATTTAGAGGGTTTTTCTTCAAACTTCACATATATTAAATCTCTAGAAGCCTTGACTTGATAATCATTCTCATTTTTCTTCATGTATTTTTTTACATCAGATTTTGTTACCTTCACTAATGAGTCAGGTATAGTTGAAAATGGGATTTTTATATATTTTAAATCAACATTGTCATTTTCATAATTGTATTGGGTTTTTCCTTCAAAAACAGTAGAATTGATTGCTGATCTTATCAAATCAAAATATATCTTTTCAAGTCCGGAAGATGCAATATTTGATTCATAATTATTCCAAGATTCATAATTAATTTGAGCTCCCTGTAAATCCATTGTCTCAGGGGATATTTCTTTTAAGTTAGATATAAACTCATTTAATTTCCTTTGATCAAATTTACCCTGAGAGTCTTTAAATTCATCAAATGATAATAAATTGTTTTTTAATAAGTCTCTCATTAAATCTCTTTCAACAGTAATTCCAAGTTTATCAAATTCAGAGGCTAATACTGATTTCCTCAATTCAATATCCCAAATTGTATTCATAGATTGAACATTTGTTCCTGAACCTCTATTTTGACGTTCTAAATTTTCAACTTTTCTCATGAAATCTTCCCTTTGCATCTCAATACCATTAATTGTTGCAACAACATTTTGATCTGGTAAAGAAAATCCACTACTATTTCGTATTACATCCGCTAATACAAAAGAGAATAATGCCATTGCAATAACTAATATTAAAAACAATGATCTTTGTCGTATTTGATTTAAAATTGCCATTTAAAATTAACTTTAAATATAGTGGCCAAAAGTAGTATTTTATTGTTAATTATGAAAACTTAGGCATCTATCTTTAGAGAAACTAAATTTATTCTAGTATTAGAAACATCTAGAATTTTAAACAAAAAATTACCTACTCTAATTTCTTCTTTTACTGTAGGAATTTCCTCAGTACTATTTACTATTAATCCTCCTAAAGTTTCATATTCCTCACTTACTGGTAAGTTTAATCTATAATTTTCATTAAGATAATCTACCTCAATTCTAGCAGAAAATTCATATTCATTACCAGACACCTTTCTCTCAATTAACTCATTACTATCAAATTCATCATCAATTTCTCCAAAAAGCTCTTCAACTATATCTTCAATAGTTATCATTCCAGATGTACCGCCATATTCATCTAAAACTATTGCTATATTTTTTCGTTTGGCAGTTAATAAATTTAACACATCCTTAATAAGCATTGCCTCAGGAATAAATTCAACTGGCATTAATATTGATTTAATTGTCTTTGGTTTATTAAATAAATCAGATGAATGTGCGTACCCTAAAACATCATCTATTGAACTGTTATAAATCAATATTCTAGAATAACCAGAGGAAATAAATAGGGACTTTAATTTAGAAATGTAATCATGTATTTCAACTGCTGCTAATTCAATTCTAGGAACCATTACATCCCTTGATTTTAACTTTGAAAAGTCTAATGCATTTTGAAATATTTGAACTTCGCTATCAATTTCCTGATCTTTTTCAACAGCATCCATTTGCTCATTAATATAATGTCCTAATTCATCTTTTGAAAAGAGCATTTGTTTGTTATCACCCTTTGATTTGAAAAATATTTTTAAAAAAATATCAGAAATCCATATAACAAAATCAGAAATAAAATAGAAAACTATATAGAAAAAATAAGCAGGTAGTATAAAGATTTTAAAAAACTTCAATGAATAAATCTGAAAAAATACTTTTGGCAAAAATTCAGCAGTAATAAGAATAATAAATGTTGAAACAAGTGTTTGATTAATTAGATTTAGATCAAATTCTCTAGTTAATAATGCACCCATTGTAAATCCATATATTACCAGTGCAATGTTATTGCCTATAAGCATGGTAGTAATAAATTTCGAAGGTTTATTTGTTAGAATTTTAATTATTGAAGAAATAAAACCTGTTTTCTTTTTTTCAATTTCAATAGAAATCTTATTACTGGATATATAGGCTATTTCCATACCAGAAAAAAAAGCAGAAAAAATAAGGGAAATAATTATGATCGGTATCTCAGACATATGAAATTATAATTTACCTCTATCTTTAAATCTCTTTTGATATTTATTTCTAAACCAATATACTACAACTGATAAAATTGAAAGCAGTAAGAAAATTATTGACTTATTAAAATCACTTTTAAAATTTAAAAGAAATTCTACAAAAAATAATACAAAAAATCCTAGATAAGCATACTTAAAAAAACCTAATAATTTCATAACAATAATTTATAAATTTAATAATTAATTAGGTATATCTGATCTATAATCAGCTTTTGTCAACACAACAGTATGCATAAGGGTTGCCGCTAATTTGCCGTCTGAATTAAATAATTCCCCTCTTATAGTTCCTATATTTTTTCCCTTTTTAATAATGCTAGCTGTAGCAATTACTTTCCCTTCGAATAATGGCCTGTGATGAAGGCTATGAAGATTTGTAGAATTAGGATATAAAGCTCCTTTAGATTCATAAATCACAAGTAAACTTGTAACATCATCTAATAAAGAAGTCATCATACCTCCTTGAACAGTTCTATTTGGATTAAGAGTTTGCTCTGTAAATTCTGCTCCTAACTTTAGAAAACCTTCTTTATACTCAATAAGATTAAAGTTAAATATTTTTCCTGTTCCGCCTTTAGTTCTATGAAAATCTAAATATTTTTTAAAATCTTTATTCATAAATATTTAATGTCATTTATTCTTCTAAAGTTACATAACCGCTTACATCTAAAAAAGTAATTTTTTCAAAGCTTTTATCAGAATCAAATCCTGATCCATATATATCCTTATCAGCTGAAATAAATCGAAAAGGATAATTTGTAAACAACCACTCTTCTATTCTATTATAATACATTTGATCAGTTATTAGCGTATCATTAAGATGGGTTGTGATAACAACATTTTTTCTTAAATCAATCAAATCGGTATTAGAATATGAGATTGCATAATCTGCAGTGATTATGCTCTTATTATTATTTTTATCAAATACAGTAATTTCAACCTTGTTAGGAAATTCAAAGTATGGAAAATCCATATTAGTAAAATTGAACATTTTTGGACTTTTCAATATTGAACTAACAAGTCCTGAATCAGTGTAAACTGTATTTATATTAACAGCAGATGATATAGAGGATTTTTCTGAAGTAAAATCTATAACATTTTCTAGATCATTACCACATGAAATCAATAGAAAAAAAGATATAATAAAACTAATTGTTTTCAAATCTATAGCTTAGGCACTTTCACAGATCTTCCTATCCAGCATCCTACTCTAATTATTTCACCTTCTCTTCCTGAAGAAAATATTTCACTTTTTTGTGGAGCTTTTGCTAAATAATTTCTTGAACTCTGATTAGCTGCTTTTTTTAGTTTACTATCAACCCTGCCTGCCTTGAGTGCTTCTTTGGAGGCTAACCAATAAACAGCTCTTTGCGTAAAGTTGTCAGATCCACAATTTTTTGCACTCTTAGAATACATATCAGCAATAGCTAAATAACATTTTCCCATAGATGGGTTAAACCTAAGTGCTTTTACATAATATGATCTAGCTCTAGAAAACAAGCCATCCTTTTTAAATTTCGTTGCAATTCTAAATAAAATCTTGGCTTTTTCATAGCCATCACTCTCTAAATCAATTGCTTGATTGTAATATGCAAGAGCCTCAGCTGACTTACCCTCTTTGTCTTTAATAATTCCTAAATAATAAGAAGTAGATGCATCTGGCTCTAAGGAGTTTTTCTGCTGTAGAATTTTAACAAAAAGCTCTGAATCAACACATTCCTTGTTAAATAATCTATTCAAAGCTCTTTGAAGCCAAATTCCATCATTTTTCTTCTCTTCATAGTTCTTCTCATATAATGGGATCAAATTGACACAATTTGCTCTATCTCCTAGATCAATTTCCATTCCTTTAGTAATTTGGTCATATCCCTTTAAAAAACTATTATATGATTTAACTTTTCTTTCATCTTTTTCAGATAGCTTAACTTGAGATTCTGAGATATCTTCAGATACGAACTTGTTAACTTTATTGGTATAATTCTTAACTTCTCTTTCTACCTTCTCAGAAATTTCATCATATTTAGTAAAGAGTTCCTCAGCAGATTTTAGCTCCTCATCATAAAGCATAACAATCAATTTAAAGTAAGTGTATAAATTTACAGGATTGTTAAATGTTTTTGAATCTGTTAAAAATGCGTTATCAAACTTATCATATACCTCAGCTTTTGATAGATTAAGCTCATTCATATAATCATATTGAAGTTTAGCAGATTTTGATAAAACATCTCCTAAAGGAGTTTTATTAGGAAAATTGTTTCTTTTTTCTTCAAAGAGCTTTACCAAATCATTTATATAATCAATCTTTTGATCTCCAGCAGAATTCTTAATCATATGTTTTAGAATTCTTTCTCCATAGACAAATATTGCGCTATTGAATTTTGGATTTCTTTCCCTAAGTTCCATCCAAGGCTCATAAGCAGCATCATAATTTTTTGCCTTTACATACTCACTAAAAATGGATAATGAATTAATATCATCTTCATTAATCTGTGAATTAACATTTAGTGTCACAAATAAAAAACTCAGTACTATTATTAATCTATATAGTCTCATAATTAATTATATTTTCTTTTTATAAACCATCTGTCATTTAAAGATAAGCTCAATTGAAAATTAATAAAATTTTCTTTAACTAAATTTTGATCGGTAGTTCCTCGCTTACCAATTTCAATTACAGTATTTATATTTGAAAAAAGCCTGCTAACTGGAATACCTAATCCAAAAGATATGCCAAACTCTTTAATTGACTGATTATTGATGTTTAATCCTGTTTTTTCAAAATATATGCCCGATCTATAAACTATTCTTTGCAATAGTTTATTAAAAGAATTATAATCAGGTATATAAAAGCCTCCTATAGATAAAATAGAAGAATCTTCAAAATAAGTATTTTGAAGATCTAAAAGATCAGAAGAAAAAACACTACTTTTTATAATATTATACTCTGTACCAACAAACCAGTTTCTAACAGAGCCTATTCCTACTCCAATGGACATCTTAGAAGGCATTTTTAGGTCAGTTTCTTCAAGTCCTAGTGGTAATAAATCAACCTCAATTTCATTAATTGGATACTCAATTCCAGTATTTTCACTTATAATAACAGAGGCAAAGGTTCTCTTATTTTTAGAAGTTAAATTATAACTAGGTGAATAAGTAAAGGAGGTAACTAATTGGGTCTTTTCATTAATCATTGGTTTGTATGAAATCCCCAAGTTATAGTTAATCCCACTTAAATCTGATCTATTTATTTCTCTCGCTTGATAGTCCAATGGAAGTTGTTCGTCGTCGTAAAGAAATTCTATTGCATTATTCTGAATATTTCCGAAATTATAATGGGCATCAATACCAATACTTAGATTTTCAGAAATAAGATATCCAAATCCTAAAAATACTTTATTTACTCCACCATTTCCTGAGTATTTATATTCTAATGAATCAATATTGTTTCTAGACTCTAACTTATAGCCAACTGAAGAATGAGGAATTACACCGAATCCCATACCAAATTTACCCATTGGCACATTCAATCCTAAATAATCAAATGTTGTAGTATTTGAATTATCAGAAGCATCAGAAGTTTCTAGTTCTGTTGATGTATGGCCAACACCAACAGTAAATTTGACCAATCTAGCTTCATTATTGAAAGAAAATAAGTTATTGTTTACATATGAAGCTGGATTTTTAAAGTTCATGTGAATACTATCAGTATATATGCTTAGTCCTCCCATAGCTCTGTTTTCAGTTGTACCCTTAAACTTAAGACTGCCAATACCATAAAATGAATAGGGAGAAGAAGTTCCTTCCTGTCCTTGGAAATTATAGCATACAAAAAATATTACTATGAGAAAAATTCGTTTTATCAACTGTTAATATTTAAATTCAAAATAAAATTTAGGCCTTCTAATAAAAAATTTTGATTCGCAAAGATGCTAATTTTTAATGGTTTAGACAAGAAAACTGAATCACCTCCAGTTAAAACAACATTAATGTCCTTATAATTTCCCTGATATTCTGATATAGATTCTCTAATTTCAAAGACAACTCCATTTACTATACCTGAATGAATTGACTCTTCTGTTGAGGAGCCAATAATATCAGATGGGTGTGTTTTTTCTAATTCAGGTAAATTAGAAGTATAGTTAGTTAATGAACTATATCTCATATCAATACCAGGAGATATTGATCCGCCGTGATAATTGCCATTTTTATCGATAAAATCCATAGTAATACAAGTTCCAGCATCAATAACTAACACATTTGAATTAGGATAATGTTTTATTACAGCACTTGCAAGAGCTATTCTATCAGAGCCAAGCGTTTCCTTACTCTTATATAGATTCTTAAAAGGCAATTTTAAATTTTCAGATAGAAAATAAACAGATTGTAAACTTAAATGTTCCTTTATTTTATGATTATCAATAATAGAAACATTAGATATAATAGCTCTGTTAACAGTCTTATATTTCTGAGTAAATTTGTTTATATCTTCTATGATATTTGAAGTTTTGATAGTATCTGCTTCAACAATCTTATCATGATCAAAAACTGCAATTTTAGCATTGGTGTTTCCTATATCAATAATTAAATTCATATTATAACTTGAGCATCAAATTTACAAAAGGATTTTAATAATAATTATTTTGCTCAATAATAAAAATGCATCTATATTTGACACTCATTTAATGGTACCTTAGCTCAGTTGGTAGAGCAACGGACTGAAAATCCGTGTGTCCCTGGTTCGATTCCTGGAGGTACCACAA
>CAZBCJ010000030.1:0-1170 GCA_964490545.1 uncultured Flavobacteriaceae bacterium
ATATCTGACAAGAAATATGACGATCCAAATGCAGCTAATAATATTAACAGGTATCCCCATCTTGCTGCCTTTTTTCCTAATGTAACTACAAGATGATTTTTTCCTGTTTTAGCGTCACTATTAGTATCTGGAAATTGATTGATATATAGAATATTTGTTGTTAATAAACCTAAAGGAATTCCTAAATACATAACATTATAAAAATCAATAGAAAACAATTCAATAGTATTGGTTGAAATAGCAAATAATGTTCCTATAGTAAGCAATGGTCCAAAAGCTAAGAAAATAGCTATTTCACCAAGCCCCCTTCTAGAGGCTAATCTGATTGGTCTTGCAGTATAAAAATACCCTAGGAATAAACCTATAAGACCGATAATAGCTACATTTTTAGCATTAGATAAAGAACCTGTAGTTAAATAACTTACATACATAAGCACAGAAGCCGTTAAGAAAGCTCCAATTAGCATATTTCTTGCTAATGACTTTGTTCCTTCTAAGGTAATTAATCCGAGCTCTATTGATCTACTTCCTCCAGATAATTGAGCTCCTTCTAAAACCTTAGATTTTAATCCGGCATTAAAATATTCTGTATTTACTTCATCAGTACCATCCTTAACATCAAAATAATCATTATATATATTGGAAGATAAGTGCAGAAAAATTATTCCTAAAATGCACAAAACAAGTGCTAAAGGACTAAATAATCCATTCCCAGTTCCTGCTAAAAATGCAGCAACTGCAAAGATTGGAAATAATGAAGCACTTGTAAATCCTCCTCTAGTAATAGCAAAGGCCCATTTTATAAATTTTGTAGTAAGTTTTATAGGGACTTCAACTTCCTCCTGAATGGGAACAGTAACACCACAATATCCGGTTTGTGGGTTGTTTTTTCCTCTTGCAAAAGTTGGTGTTATTCTAATCCTTGCATTTAATTTCTTCCCATCTTTGTTTTAACAAAAAGTCTGATGGATCTCCAGTTACTGAAGCAGATAAATTGTCAGAAAATATCATAATACCGGCTTTGAAAGACCTATGCCCTGACATACCAATAATTTCAGAAGAAAATTCTGAAAGCCACAAGATACAAGCTACTGAAACTTTTTTTTTAGTTGACCCCTTAGATGGAACAAAAGAGTTTTTAAAAAAAGATGGTAAGGGCACCTTCACGGT
>CAZBCJ010000030.1:1180-12540 GCA_964490545.1 uncultured Flavobacteriaceae bacterium
TCTAATCCTAGCATTTAATTTCTTCCCATCTTTGTTTAAAAAATATGTTTTGGTGTTATACTCTCCATGTTTGATTGCGTTTGAGAGCCACATTCCTACATTTTGTATAACAATTTCTCCGGGTGAGAAAAGGGATACCCTTTTTTTTCCAACTAATTCTTCTTTGGAATAGCCAAATAATTTAATTCCATCCTCATTAATTGTTTCAATAACACCTTCCATGTCACAAGTAATTACGCTTTTCATATTTGTATGATTATTTATTTTAAATTATATGTTTTTTACAAAGAAAACGCAATGTAATAGATTTCACAAATAAATTATTTCTTATTTTTTTTTATTGCTATAGTTGTTAGTTTTGCGATAGAAATAAGGTTGTTTTCTTGATCAGTAATTTTAATTTCCCATAACTGTATTGTTTTTCCTAAATGAATTTTTGAGGCTCGTGCATACACTTCACCGCTTCTAATGCTTTTTAAATGATTTGCACTAATTTCAATTCCTCTTACAGTTATTTCAGGATCATCCAAAAAAATCCTGGAAGCAAAGCTACCAACAGATTCAGCCAAAGCAACTGTTGCACCACCATGTAGCACTCCGTCTGGCTGGTGTACACTAGAATCAACAGGCATTTTACAAGTAATAAAGTCCTCTCCTAAATCAACGAATTCCATATTAAGTGTGCCCATTAATGTTTCTTTACATACGCGATTTGCTCGTTCTAATATTTTATTTTTATCTATCTGCATTGTTATGTTTATTTTTACATAAAAATACAAAACCAGCATTAATAATGAATCCAAAAGAAAAAGAAATTAGCTACAGCTCACTCAACACTTATTCCACGTTAAATTTACTATCATCAAAAACAAAAAATGTGTGGTTTGTTTGTCATGGAATAGGTCATCTAAGTAGATATTTTATTAAACATTTTAATGAACTTAACAATGAAGAGAATTATATAATTGCTCCTCAAGCACAAAGTAAATTCTATATTGCACCAAAGATGAAACATGTTGGTGCATGCTGGCTTACAAGAGAGCAAACTAAAACAGAGACTAATAATGTCATAAATTACTTTAATGAAATATTAGCTTTTGAAAATATACCTCCAACTTGTAACTTAATTTTCTTAGGCTTTTCACAAGGGGTTTCAGTTGTAATGCGGTTAATAGCAAAGTCTAAGTTAAAATTTAATAAATTGATACTTTATTCAGGAAGAATCCCCATAGAATTGACTAAAAATGATTTTAAACATATTGATAGTAAATCTGAAGTTTATTTAGTCTGCGGAACAAAAGACTCATATTTAGATAAGGATACAATAAAATCAGAAGAGAAAAAAGTAGAAGAATTATTTGAAAATGTGTCAATTATTAATTTTGATATAGGTCATGAAATTAATTCTTCAATAGTTAATGTATTGCCCGTATAAAATTAAAGGGTATAGCTAAAATAGCTATACCCTTTAATTTATGAATAATCTATTAGGTTATTCTTTTACTTCTTCAAAGTCAACATCTTCTACATTATCGCTTTCTTTACCTTCTGGATTCTCTGTTGGTTGTTCAGGATTAGAAGAACCTTTTTGTTCTGATTGTTGAGCTTTATACATCTCCTCACTTGCTGATTTCCATGCTTCATTAATTTTTTCTAAAGCAGGGTCTATTACAGCAATATCCTTTGTCTCATATGCCTTTTTAAGCTCCTCTAGAGCATCCTCAATAGGTTTCTTCTTATCATCAGACAACTTATCTCCAAATTCTTTCAGCTGTTTTTCAGTTTGGAATATCATAGCATCAGCACTATTAAGTTTATCTGCTGTTTCTTTTGCTTTTGAATCTGCATCCGCATTTGCTTCAGCATCTTTCTTCATTTTTTCAATTTCTTCTTCTGTTAATCCAGATGAAGCTTCAATCCTAATATCTTGTGTTTTATTAGTAGCTTTATCTGTAGCCGATACATTTATAATACCATTTGCATCAATATCAAAAGTAACCTCAATTTGAGGAACTCCCCTAGAAGATGGTGGTATACCATCAAGATGGAATCTTCCTATTGTTTTATTGTCTGCAGCCATTGGTCTTTCTCCTTGAAGAACATGAATTTCAACAGAAGGCTGATTATCAACAGCAGTTGAAAAAATTTGAGATTTTTTTGTTGGTATTGTTGTATTTGCATCAATCAGTCTTGTCATTACATTACCCATAGTTTCGATCCCTAGAGATAGTGGAGTAACATCTAATAATAGAACATCTTTTACATCGCCAGTAAATACTCCCCCTTGAATGGCAGCTCCAACAGCCACTACTTCATCAGGATTTACACCTTTACTAGGTTTTTTTCCAAAAAACTTTTGAACAGCATCCTGAACTGCAGGGATTCTAGTTGATCCTCCAACTAAAATTATTTCATCTATATCTTTTTTAGCTAATCCTGCACCTTTTAATGCCGCTTTACATGGATCAATTGTTTTTTTAACTAAATCATCAATCAATTGATCAAATTTAGCTTTTGTTAGTGTTCTAACTAAGTGCTTAGGACCACTATCAGTAGCAGTTATATAAGGTAGGTTAATCTCAGTCTGTGCAGATGATGATAATTCAATTTTTGCTTTTTCTGCAGCTTCTTTTAGTCTCTGAAGTGACATTGGATCCTTTCTAAGATCCATTCCTTCATCCTTATTAAATTCATCAGCTAGCCAGTTTATTATTTTTTCATCTACGTCATCTCCTCCTAGATGAGTGTCACCGTCAGTTGCTAGAACTTCAAATACACCATCTCCTAACTCAAGGATTGATACGTCATGGGTACCTCCTCCAAAATCAAAAACTACAATTTTTTGATCTTTTCCTTTTTTATCCATACCATATGCTAATGCAGCTGCAGTAGGCTCATTGATAATCCTTTTTACTTTTAGCCCTGAAATTTCACCTGCTTCTTTAGTAGCTTGACGTTGAGAATCATTAAAATATGCTGGAACAGTAATAACTGCCTCATCAACTCCAGTTCCAAGATAATCTTCAGCAGTCTTTTTCATCTTTTGTAAGATCATAGCTGATAATTCCTGTGGTGTATACAATCTTCCTTCAATATCAACTCTAGGAGTGTCATTATCCCCTTTTACAACCTTATATGGAACTCTTCCTGTTTCTTTTTTAGATTCAGAGAACTTGTTCCCCATAAATCTCTTTACAGAATATACTGTTTTTGTTGGATTTGTTACCGCTTGCCTTTTTGCTGGGTCACCAACTTTAATTTCACCACCTTCTACAAATGCTATAACTGATGGTGTAGTCCTTTTTCCTTCAGCATTCGGTATTACTACAGGCTCATTACCTTCCATAACGGAGACACATGAATTTGTAGTACCTAAATCGATTCCAATTATTTTACTCATAATTCTTAATTTTTAATTATTTCAAAATATACTTGGCAATCATTATGCCATTGCTATTTAAGTATGAAATTGTCAGTTTTTTTTCATTTTTTATGCCATATTGGCACTTTTTCAGAGAAAACTGTGTTTTTAAAAACCAATTGTAAAATGAGTTAGTACTATAATATATTTTACTAATTTTACATGCTCATTTAATTAAGAATGTCTAAAGCTAAAAAAGATTATAAAAGAATTACTGTAAAATCACTTCTAGATATGAAGACAGATGGTGAAAAGATATCTATGCTGACTGCATATGATTTTACAACTGCTGCTATTGTAGATAGATCTGGGATAGACATAATTTTGGTTGGAGATTCTGCTAGCAATGTTATAGCTGGTCATGAAACTACCCTCCCAATAACACTTGATCAGATGATTTATCATGCATCTGGAGTAATTAGAGCAGTTGAAAGAGCTCTTGTAGTTGTAGATTTGCCATTTGGCACATACCAAAGTGATCCTAAAGGAGCTTTAAAATCAGCAATCAGAATAATGAAGGAAAGCGGTTCTCATGCAGTTAAATTAGAGGGAGGTAAGGAAATAGAAGATTCTATTAAAAGAATTATAAAAGCAGGCATTCCAGTAATGGGGCATTTAGGTTTAACGCCTCAATCTATTTATAAATTTGGAACATATACCGTAAGAGCAAAAGAAGAGGAAGAAGCTGAGCAACTTGTTGAAGATGCAATTATGTTAGAAAAAATTGGATGTTTTGCAATCGTGTTAGAAAAAGTACCATCAGATCTTGCAAATAAAGTTGCTGAAAAAGTTAAAATACCCGTAATAGGAATAGGAGCTGGAAATAAAGTTGATGGGCAAGTTTTAGTAATTCATGATATGCTTGGTATGACAAAAGAGTTTAATCCAAGGTTCTTAAGAAGATATATGAATCTTTATGATGATATGATTAAGGCAATCTCAAAATACTCAAAAGACGTAAAAAACGGAAATTTTCCTAATTCTAAGGAGCAGTATTAATATCCTCTCCTTATGAAAATCTTATCAAATTATCATAATTTACAAGTACTTTTTGAAGATAATCACCTGATTATAATAAATAAAAGACCTGGAGATATTGTTCAAGGTGATAAAACTAAGGACACTCCTCTTATAGAAATTGTAAAGAAATATCTGAAAATTAAATACGACAAGCCTGGAAATGTTTATTTAGGCGTAATTCACAGGATTGATAGGCCTACCTCTGGAGTAGTTGTCTTTGCAAAAACATCTAAAGCATTGTCAAGAATGAATTTGATGCTGAAAGATCATGCAATACAGAAAACATACTGGGCAATAACACAAAACAAACCTGAAAATGAAGCTGATAAGTTAACTCATTGGCTTAGAAAAAATGAAAGGAATAATAAATCTACTCATTTCTCAAAAGAAACTAAAAATGCTAAAAAAGCGATACTTACTTATAAGGTTTTAAAAGAACTTGATAATTATTTTTTGTTAGAAGTTTTGATGAAATCAGGCAGGCATCATCAGATAAGATGTCAATTACAAGCAATTGGCTGTCCAATAAAAGGTGATATAAAGTATGGATCTAAAAGAACGAATAAGGACGGAAGTATAGACCTTCATGCATTAAATGTAAAATTCATACATCCAATTAGTAAAAAACAGATTGACATAACAGCTCCATTAAGAGATCAAAAAATATGGCAAAATTCTGTTTAAATAACTTTACATAAATTTGCTATCCACTAATATATTATACAATTCGGTTAAATTAAGGTATAAATGAATTTTTCAAAATATATAGAAAATCAAGAAAGTTATTTCAAAAATGGAAATACACTGCCAATAAGTAAAAGAAAAAAACTCCTAAAAAATCTTAAAAAAGAGATTTTATCTAATGAAAATAAGATCTTTCAAGCATTAAAAGATGATCTTAGAAAATCCAATTATGAGACTTATTTAACTGAAATAGGTATCTTAATTTCTGAGATAGATTTATTTCTGAGTAATCTAAATAAATGGGCTAAACCAAAAAAGGTAAAATCATCTCTATTAAGTTTTCCTTCCTCTGATTATATTTACAGTGAACCCTATGGAAAGATATTAGTAATTTCTCCATGGAATTATCCGTTTCAATTAGCAATTTTACCTGTTATGTCAGCTGTAGCTGCTGGAAACACAGTTGTCTTAAAACCTAGCGAGCATGCGCCACACACCTCTAAATTGGTTAAAGAGATTATTGAAAATGTTTTTGAAGAAGCACATGTATTAGTTATTGAAGGGGCTGCTGAAACTGCTGAAAAATTATTAGAATACAGATGGGATTATATATTTTTTACTGGGAGCGTTAGAATAGGAAAAATTGTTGCTGCTTCTGCTGCAAAACATCTTACACCTACAACACTAGAGCTTGGAGGAAAAAATCCTTGTATTATTGATGACACTATAGATTTAAGGCTTACTTCAAGAAGAATAGTTTGGGGTAAGTTTGTAAATGCTGGGCAAACATGTATTGCTCCAGACTTTCTGATTGTTAAAAGAAGCATAAAAAATAAATTAATTACGAACTTATCGGAGGAAATTCAAAAAGCATATGGAAAAAACCCTAAAAACTCAGAAGATTATCCAAGAATCGTAAATAAAACTAATTTGTCAAGACTTTCTAATTTAATCAAGGATACTAAAATTATATTTGGAGGAGAATATGACATAGAAACATGTTATTTCTCTCCAACTATTATTGATGAACCAGATATTGAAAGTGATTTAATGGCTGAAGAAATTTTTGGACCAATTCTGCCAATTATATCATATGATGATGAAAATCAAATTGAAAAGTTCATATCTAAATATGAAAAACCTCTAGCATTATATGTTTTTAGCTCTAATAAGGGTTTTTCTGAAAAAATCATTCGCAAATATAGTTTTGGAGGAGGAGCCATAAATGATACAATCATACAGGTGGGAAATCCTAACCTGCCTTTTGGAGGAGTTGGCCATAGTGGTATTGGCAAATACCATGGCAAGACAAGCTTTGACCAATTGTCACATAAAAAGGCAATTGTCAAGAAGGGGAATTGGCTTGATATTAAAATTAGATATGCACCATATAAAGGAAAATTGAAGTATGTAAAAAAATTCTTTAAGCTTTTTAGCTAATTTCCTTAATACTAAATTTAATTTTTGAATTTGTCATCTTTTGAGAAAGAATGTTAATAGCATTATTTGTTAACTGCAAGATTCTTGGATATCCACCTGTTGTCTGACAATCTCTCATAAGGATAATTATTTTTCCTCCTGGTGTTAGCTGTACAGTTCCTGGTATTACATGTGATGTTATAATTGGTTTTATATTGTTTTTTATTTTTTCATTTAATATATAACCCATTCTATTATGATTATTAGAGATTGAAAACTGCTTCTTTAATAAATTCTCTTTATTTTCTTTACTTAACTTATGAAATTCTGGACCTTTATAGCATTCAATATTATCAGATAATATTAGTTTCTGTGTGTTTTTTTGATTTATACTCCTTGACTTTTTTATTGAATTATTTAGAATAATCTTATCGTTTTTCTGAATTTTAAAACATTCCGTTATACCCTTATACATACACCTACTTTTCATGACTTTCTCGGATTTAATCCCTCCTTGAAAAGCTATATATGTTCTAAAACCATATTCAAGTCTCCCAAAACTAAGTAAATCTCCTTCTTTGACATCTATCTTATTATACATTTCTATAGAAGAGCCATTTAGTTTAGCATTCATATCTGAACCTGTTACAGCTATTATAGTATTTTTTTCAAATTTTAAACAACAGCCTGTCATTGTTAATTCCAGTAATGCTTCAGATGTTAAATTTCCTAAAATTTTATTTGCAATTTCAGCAGAATTATCATCCATACTACCACTAATAGGAACCCCATAGTTTTGGAAACCAAAACGCCCTTTATCTTGAATTGATGTATAAAAACCTGGATCTATTACTTTAATCATTTAAAACCTCTTTATTTAATTCATATAAATCAAGCTCTACTTGTTTTTCAATTAATTTATATTCATCTACTGATACTTGAAAAAATTTAACTCTATCACCAGGTTTTGCAAAACATGGAACATCCTTTGACTTATCAAATAGATTAATTGGGGTATTTCCTAAGATATTCCACCCCCCTGGGCTTTGCTGTGGATAAATTCCTGTCTGTTCACCTCCAATTGCTACAGACCCTTTAGGAACTCTTAATCTTGGCTCTTTTCTCCTTGGAATATGAAGGGCAGCGTCTAAACCTCCTAAATACATGAATCCAGGTAAAAACCCAATTAAATACACTGAGTAGATAGGCTTACTATGCATAATAATGATATTTTCTTTAGAAATTTTATTTTGCTTTGATATGATGTCAATATCTAATGCAAACTTATTTTCATAACAAACAGGAATATTCCAAAGAATTCTATCATATTTGTTACTAGATTTCCGAGATAGATATAGATTTTTTAACTTCTCTATTAATATATTTAAATTTTCGATTTTTTTGTTAAAGATTAAAAGCAGTGAACAGTATGAAGATCTTACTTCTAATAAATACTTAAAACCTCTTTCTAATCTAATTTTAAACTCATTCACATCATTATTAATATCCTGATCAATCCTTTCTGGCCAGCTAATTAGAAGAGAATTGTTGTTGTATTGAAAATATTTTAAATTATACCTATTCAATTATTAAGATTAATTTTATTTATATTGTTAAAAAGATTTATTATAAGATTGATTATTTTTGGACTATCTCCATGAACACAAAAGGTGTCAGCTGAAATCTTCTTATAATCTCCACTAATCGTTTGAATTTTATTATCATTAATTACGTTTTCTAACCTTTTTAACATTTTTCGATGATCTAAGATCATAGAATTATTGTTTTCTCTAGAAACTAGAGATAAATCATTGTTATAATTTCTGTCTAAGAAAACCTCATAATATATCTTTATATTATTATCAATTGCTAATTCTGAAATTAAAGACCCATAGGGTACATATAAAATTTTATCTGAATATTTAAGTTTCATTAATTCAATAATAATTGATGCTGTTTCTAAATCATTTGCTGAGAAATTATAAAGAGCACCGTGCAGTTTAATATGATTAAGGGAAGTTTCTAAACTCCCAGCAATTCTATCTAGATCATCAATCTGACTCATTAATGAATTGGACAGATCTGCATGTGAAATAGAAATATTTTTTCTACCAAAATTCTCTTTATCTGGATAAGAAGGATGTGCTCCAATATTAACACCATACTTTTTAGCTATTAATATTGTATCTGTCATACTTGACTTATCTCCTGTATGACCTCCACACGCAATACTACAGGAACTTAAGAAAGGCATTATGTCTTTCTCCACACCAGTGCCCTCACCTAAATCTGAGTTTATTCTAATCTTATTATTTATTATCATATAATATCAAACACTTTAATTATACTTTTAATACCTAATATTAGTGTAATTAATAATATAAAGAAAGAAACAAGGTTATGCTTCCAATTATTAACATATTTGCCTAAAACATTATTATTATTGGCAATTAATATTAGAAAAAATGTAATTGTAGGTAATAGAATACCATTTGCTACTTGAGCAAATTTTATTATTTCTATTGAACTAATATTTAATGAGGAACATACTACTCCAACAATAAGGACTATAAACCAAACCATCCTAAATCTAAGAGATTTTAGTTCTGTACTCCAATTTAAACATCCGCAAGTCACATATGCTGCTGCTAAAGGTGCAGTAATTGCACTAGTTAATCCAGCAGCAAACAATCCGAAAGAAATAAGTTGTTTAGAAAAATTTCCAAAAACAGGCTCTAATCCTTTAGCTAAATCAATTGCTGAATTAAGCTGATCTAAACCTATGGATGTAGCAGAAATTATTATACATATAGATATTAATCCACCAACAAGTACTGCAACTATGGTATCAATCTTTGCTTCTTTTAAGTCTTTTGGTGAAGTCCATTTTTCTTTAGCTAGAGAGACATGAAGAAATAAATTATATGGAACGACAGTAGTCCCTATTAATCCTATAATGATTAAAAGACTATTTTCAGGAAAGCTTGGAATGAAAAGCCCACTAAAAAATGATTTTATATCTGGCCCTATTTTAAATGCTGTGAATAAAAAAGCAAGACTCATAAAAAGAACCAACCCCATCAATATCTTCTCTAATAGTCTATTATTGCCTAACAATAAAATAATGAATGCTATAAATCCAATTATTAAGCTATAGGCATTATATCCAGCAATGCCTAAATTGCCAAATACAGCTTCTAAACCAAGTACACCGCCACTAATATTCCCAGCTTCATAAGCTATATTCCCAACTAGAATAGCTGATAGAATTAAAATTATAGATAATCTCCTAATTGTTTTACTTCTGAATTGTGAAACTATTGTATTAGATAAAGAGCTCTGAGATATGATGCCAATCCTAACAGCAATTGTTTGCAGAAAAATTGTAATTACAATTGATAATAAAAGAGCCCAGAGCAACGTAAAACCGAACTGTGATCCAGCAATTGTACACATGGTTACAGTTCCTGGACCAATAAAAGCAGCTGCAATAACTGACCCTGGCCCAATATTTTTTAAATATTTTTTAATTCTTACCTAATTAATTTAATTTTTGTAATCTCTTTTGTGTTATCTGTAACAGAAAATCTATCATCTAATCTCATTCCAACTACCCATATAATCTTATTTTTAGATGTTTCCAGTATTAGTACTTTATCTTTATCATAAATAGATATTTTCTTGTCTTTTAAGTACTTACTTACTTTTTTCTTTCCATTCATCCCAAAAGGATAAAAATAATCTCCAGATAATAGGTTTCTAACCTTTAAAGGGAAATCTAGTTTAGCTGAATCTAAATAAATAACATCTGAGTCTTCTTTAGAAATTTTTTTAGCTATACTTAATTTTATCTTACCAAGTGATACAGCTACTTCTTTTGATGATTTATTTATTAATGCTGTTTTATTTTCTACTTCACTATTTTTCACCAATATCAAATGTTCTCTATCCTTTAATAACTTGTGAGTCTTGGAAATAATCTGTTTTCCACTTTGAGAATCTAATAAACCTCTAATATCATCCCATTGAGTAAAATTATACCTTTTTAGTAGTTCATATAGGTATGCGTCAATATTGGTTACTTTCTTAATCTTATTAATTTCAAAATAAATCTTTTCATCCCTAGTAAATGAAACATTCTTAATAAAATCATCTATTTTGTCTTTTATAATTGATTTAGATTGTTGCAACCTATCAATAGATTTTGAAAAATTATCTAATAAATTTGGATTAATCTCTTTTAATTTTGGAAGAACTTCTATCCTAATTTGATTTCTTAAATAATCTTGTTTTCTATTACTTGAGTCTTCTCTCCAAGAAATTTTATTTTCTTTAGCATATGATAATATTTCATCTTTTTTGAAAATTAATAATGGTCGATAAACAGTATCATTAACCTTAGGAATTCCTAGTAATCCATCAATTCCAGAACCTCTTGATAAATTAATTAAAAACGTTTCAAGACTATCATCTAGATGATGTGCAGTAAGAATATGTTTTACATTTAGCTCCTTTGACAGCTCTTCAAACCAAGAATACCTCAATTCTCTTGCTGCCATTTGAATTGATTTATTATAATTACTAGACAACTTTTTGGTGTTAAAAGATTTTGTGTAAAATTTTATATTATGTTTTATTGCTAAATCTCTTACAAATTTCTCGTCTAAATCGCTTTCTTTTTCTCTTAATTTAAAATTACAATGAGCTACAAAAAAATTTAATTTTAATTTTAAGCATAGATGAAACAAGACAATACTGTCTACTCCTCCTGAAACTGCAATAATTAATTTACTAACTGATATAGAAGGAAAGTTCT